>QHOR01000035.1:0-8574 GCA_003219395.1 Verrucomicrobiota bacterium
CAGGCGCTACGGCAGCGCGATTTGGCGACAGCTCTTAAACTGGCCGATGAAGCGGATCAGGCAGATCCGAATCAGGCGTCGACGATTAATCTACGTGGCGAGATTCTGATGCAGCAGGAGCAGTTCGATCAGGCCGAAACGGCGTTTAAGAAGGCAGCAAAGCTGGATCCGAAACTTCGCGAAGCACAATACAACCTGGCGCAAATTCCTTTCAAGAAGAAGGAATACGCAAAAGCGCGGGATCGCTTCGAGACATTGTATAAGCGCACGCCCGGAGGCGATAAGAATCAGGCGGCAGAACTGATCAAGTTCAAGATCTACATGACGCTGTTGCTCGAAGGAAAAGAGAGTCGCGCACACGCGATGATGGATGAGTTTCAATTTACCGGAGACACGCCTGCACTTTACTACGCCCAGGCCGCTTGGGAGTTTCAGCATAACAATGCAGAGAAGGCGGCGGATTGGACCGCTTCGGCGAACAAGATTTATTCGCCGGCGCTGAACAGCGTTTTTGCAGACGCGTTCTACGATGTTGGTTGGATCCAACGGCCGGCTGCTGCGACTGCGAGCATGCCGACGCCCGCGTTCGATACGGCGCAGGCCGAGGGGAGTCCAGCGGTGGAACCGAGTCCTATTCCGGACAAGGTTTTTGCTGCCAATAGCCAAAGTGACACTTCGAAAGGTGACGCACTTGCTTTGGGTTCGTCGACAAACGCGCCAGGTGCTGGACTGGATATCGCCGGCACAGGAACAGCTGCGCAGACTTCTATCGCTGCATCAAACGAAGTAGCACCGGGGACAACTCCGCAGACTGAGCAACCGGCTTCGGCGTTACCTCCCGGTGGGAACGAGTCCACCGTCGTAGCAGCACCCAGTGAGTCACCGCAGGGATCGCCGGCTGCCAAGGAACAAAATGAACAAGCGGCTGTTGCTCACACGAGTGTTTCGCCAACCGGCGCTGCAGAAGCGATAGCTGCCAAGCCTGCTCCGTCCAGCATTCCGCCGAGAGGTAGAATGTGGCTTGTTGGCGGACTGCTTGTAGCGGCGCTGGTCATACTCGCGTGGGTGATCGTGCCTACGCTTCGCCGCCGTTATACCTTTGATGTGCCGACTTTTCCCAAGGCTGCATCTGTTGCCGCGCCTGCTCTGTTTAAGCCGAGAGCGCCGTCGGCCTCCCCGCAAAAGGAGACTTTGCAGCGGAATGGCTTTGTCGGAGGGCCTCGTCAGGTTTCCCTACAACTAAAGGCATCGCAACCTGCATTGCGACACAGCGCTGTTTCTTCGGGCAATCGGCCTGGCGGTTTTGATTTGAGCAAAAAGGTGAGGGCGACAGCGTTGCCAAAGTCGGCCGATCAGATTGGAGATGCAGGTCGCGAGGTATCGCTCATCGGCCCAAGCATCGGATCAGAGTCTGAATCATTCGTGGGGCCGATTGTCGAACAAACCACAGAGAACGGCCAGAGCTTGGATACTGTGCAGGCGCCTGAGCTGGCCGAGATTTCAGCGATTAACGAATTGACCGAAGCCACTGCGACGGCAGCCAACCTGCAGCCCGAGGTTGCCGAAAACGTTGAGGAAATCACCTGGCCCGCACCTGAGGCGAGCGATAGCTTTGACGACACAAAACAACCCGAATCATTTCCTGACGAGTCTGCGGAGACGCCGCAAGAGTCTGCTGAGATTCCGCGCGACGCAGAAGTTGCAGTGCCTGCCGTGACGACGTTGACGGAGCTTCCCGTTGAACCGATCAGCCTGGAGTCATCAGTGCCCGATGAAATGGCTTCGGCTGTAATTCCCACCCCGGTGCTCGCGAGAGCTGCTATGCTCTCCTCTGATTCACCAGCAAGCGCCCCGTCCACAGAACCTGTATTTCCGCAAATAACAACACCCGCAATCATGCCTGAAACAACTCAAACCCCAACCGCTCCCGTAAACAAAGCGCCGGCCCCGCCGATAGCCAAACCACAATCGCCACCTGCGGTGATGCAAACATCCGTGCAGCTTACTTTCTCGTTTGAGATCGCAGCGATGCAATTGACGTCCAGTTTCAAGATGGGCGCACTCAAGGTGCGGCCCATATCGAAGCTGGTCACGATGCGGTTACCTTCGCCTCAGCAGCCTCAGTCCGCCCTGAATTTGCAAGTCAGCTTCGAACTGGCAAAGATTCAGCCCGCCTCGGGCGCTCTCGGCACAATCCGAATGGTTCCGTCGCAACAGCAGAGGCCTGCGCCTGGCGGTTTGCCATCATTTGCAGTTGCCGGATTACAGGTCGTTTCAAATTCTGACACCGCACCAGTGCAACTAACCCCATCGCGACAGGGACGGGCATCTGTCCTCATCACGGTGCCCTTCCAGATTACTACGCTTGAGTTTGCGCCCTCTCTCGAAATTGCATCGGTGATCCTAAATTCGAATTCCAAGCAGGTGGCTGTGCAGTTGCCAGGCGCCGGTCCGACTCCAGCTGACGGTGCGCCAATGTTTGAAATAACGAATTTGGAGATGGGAGAAGGCGGCGAGATTGGCATGCTGCATCTGAACCCGGTTAACGCGCCAAAGCGAGCCTGAGCAGACGAAGGTTCTCTGTCGCAAGCCACCGCTTCCGCAGCTCAGCGCCAGTTTAGCGAACGCAATTGTTTGGGCAGAAACAGTCCGTTCTTCCGAATCAGCTTGCCGTCGAAGTAGATTTCTCCGCCGCCGTATTCGGGCCGCTGAATGCTTACCATATCCCAGTGCACCTGGCTTCGGTTCCCGTTGTCTGCTTCTTCGTAAGCTTGCCCGGGAGTAAAATGAAACGAGCCGGCGATTTTTTCATCGAACAAAATGTCCCGCATGGGATGTAAAATGCGCGGATTAAATCCGAGTGAAAATTCGCCGATGTAGCGTGCGCCCGGATCTGAATCGAGAATCTTGTTCAGTTTTTTCGTCTCATTGCTGGTCGCCTTAATTATTTTTCCATTTTTGAATTCGAGACGGATGCCGTCAAAGGCGATCCCCTGATAAATGCTTGGCGCGCTAAACGTCACGTGACCTTCGACTGAATCTCTGACGGGACAGCTGAACACTTCGCCATCGGGAATATTGCGATCACCACCGCAAATCACGGCTGGAATGCCCTTCATACTGAAACGGAGATCAGTGCCAGGACCTGTGATTTCGACTCGGTCCGTCTTTTCCATTAAGCGGTGGAGCGCTTTCATGCCCGGAAAAAGTTTCCGATAATCCAGCGTGCAGACGTTGAAATAGAAATCTTCAAACGCTTCGGTACTCATTCCGGCAAGCTGTGCCATGGAAGGTGTGGGCCACCGCAGAACCACCCACTTGGTGTTTTTAACCCGATGATCCTGTACCGACCGCATTTTCCTTGCGATTAACTTCATTCTCTCCGGCGGCACATCGGACAATTCCGTGACATTATTGCTGCCTCGCACAGCGATATAGGCATCCATTTTTTTCATTCGCGCCAGTTCGTGGCTCGCCATGAGATCGAGCTGTCTGTCGGAGGCCTCCAGCGCGAGCGCGCGGTTTACCCGAGCGTGATAGGTCTGCGCAAATGCCAGTCCGCCCACTTCCCGCGCCGCGCGTATCAGCGCGATCGTCATTTCATCAGGAACATCGAATGCCTCGATGAGGACCGTTTCATTGCGTTTGAGGCGGATAGAATATTCCACCAGAAGTATGGCGAGTTTATCGAACCGGGGATCGTGCATAGGCCCTTATCATTCCACCAGCATCGCTGGACGCAACCTGCAGCCGCTTTCCTGCGGGAAGCACGATGTCGTCTGTTAGCACATCTGCAGTGCGTCGCGCAAAGAGCGACTGCTACACCACTAGGGGCTCCGGATAAATCTGGTCACGAAAGCGCCATCGAGATTGTCTCGAAAAGGAAGCGAAGACCTTTGCTTCTCCAGACCGAGGATGGACGCGCTGGTGAGCGCTTGCCGCGCCACGTGCTCGTTCTCTTCCGGCTCAAGACTACAGGTGCTGTAGACCAATGTGCCGTTCGGTTTTAATAACGGGACGAGCGCGCGGATTATTTCCAGCTGCCGCTGTTGCATGCGGAGGAAATCGCTTGATTGTAATCGCCACCTGACGTCTACGCGTCGTCGCATGACTCCAGTGTTGCTGCAAGGCGCATCAAGCAGGATGCGGTGAAAGGGGGCCATTGAAGCAATCTCTGAAGGGACGTCGCCGCGTGTCCAATCATGATTGAAAATGCGGACAATTTCGACGCTGAGGCGCGTCATGTTCTCTTTCAAAATCTGCAATCGCTCCGGGTCGCGATCGCAAGCAACGATTGTTCCCCGATTTTCCATGAGTTGTGCGATGTAACCGGTTTTTCCACCGGGCGCAGCGCACGCGTCGAGAATCTTTTCTCCTTTCCGAGGCGTCAGAAGCTGACATGCAATGGCAGTGCTTGGATCTTGAATGTAGCAATGACCTTGTCTGACAGCGCTGACCGGCAACGCATCAAATTCAACGAACTCGGGACTACGCGTCACTGGCCGGGAGCCCGGGTAAAGCCGCAGGAACTCTTCGCGATCGATGCTTAGTTGATTGATTCGTCCATAGATTGGCGCGGCACGATTGTTCCATTCGCAGAGGTTTTCCGTGGGCTGAGCGCCAAAATGCTGCTGCCAGCGGTCGACGAGAAATTGTGGATGCGAAGTTCGAACAAACAGCGGCTCTGCATCGGCGCGCGCCAGCAGTTCACTCTGTCGCCGGATCGCGGCGCGAAGCATACCATTCACGATCGGCCGCTGTCTTCGTGGGACGAGCTCCACAGTCTCATGCACAGCCGCATGTGGCGCTGTGTTGAGGAGGAAAAGTTGATACAACCCCAGGCGCAGAACGTCACGGAGATCGGCAGCGACTGTTGAGGCGCGAAGACAGCCGGCCCAAAAATCCAGCAAAGTTAAATTGCGCAGAACACCATAAAAAAGTTCAAAGGCGAACGCACGATCTGATTCAGCCATCTCCGCTTTAGCGAGGGACCCGGAAATAATCGAGTCGGCAAATCGGTTTTCTTTTCTCCACGCGCGCAATGCTGCCAGCGCAATTCGGCGAGCAGACAGCCGCGCCATTTCTGGAGAAACCGTTATTGCGGCTTTACGTTGGCGCGACCAATCGAATGGTAGTCAAAACCCAACCTGCCCATCGTCCCAGGGTCCAGCAGATTTCGCCCGTCGAAGACGATCGGCGTTCTCATTTTGGCTTTGAGCACCGCCAGGTCGATGTTGGCGAATTCGTTCCATTCAGTGGCGATAACAAGCGCTTCGGCATCAGTGATGGCTTCAACTGCCGATGACACAAATTTGGCGTCGGCGATCGCTTTGATGGTGCGGGCTTTTTCCATTCCCTTTGGATCGTAGGCAAGGACGTGTGCCCCTTCGCGAAGCAGATCTGCCACTAGTTCTACTGCAACGGATGAACGCAGGTCGTCTGTATCCGGTTTAAATGTAAGACCCCATACTGCGATTCGCTTTTCTCTCAACACCCACAGGGTTTCCCGAATCGCCTTTAGAAAACGTTCTTTTTGCGCATTGTTAATGCGTTGTACTTCCTTCAGTAAGTTAAAGGGAACTCCGAGCCGATCGGCAATGGTAATGAAGGCCGCAATATCTTTCGGGAAACAAGAGCCACCGTATCCAATTCCCGCATTCAGAAAATCACGGCCGATTCGGTGATCCATCCCGATTCCATCGGCGACTTTTTCCACATCGGCGCCGCTGGCCTCGCAAATCGCCGAGACTGCGTTGATATACGAAATTTTCAGGGCCAAAAATGAATTCGCGCAATGCTTAATGAGCTCGGCGCTGTTTATGTCGGTGACGAGAATCGGCGCCATAAACGGCTCATAAACTTTCTTCATCAAGCCAATCGCGTGTTCACTTTGAGCTCCTATCACCACGCGGTCGGGATGCATTAGATCGGCTACCGCGCAGCCTTCGCGCAGAAATTCAGGGTTACTCACCACGTCGAAAGTTGCGCCGTGCCGATTGTACCTCTTGATTGATTCGGCCACTTTTTCGCCGGTTTTCACAGGCACCGTGCTCTTATCGACAATCACGCGATAATCGGTTAACACGCCTGCAATTTCACGAGCGACTTTCTCCAGAAAGCTAAGATCGACATCGCCATCCGGTTGCTGTGGAGTAGGAACGGCGATAAAAACGATCTGCGAATTCTCTACTCCATCTTCTATGCTGCCGGTGAAACGCAAGCGGTGCGCCGACACGTTGCGATGAATAATGTCTTCAAGCCCGGGCTCGTAAATTGGCACTTCGCCCGCTTGCAGTTGCTCAATTTTCCGCGCGTCGTTATCAACGCATATGACGTTATGTCCGACATCGGCGAAACAAGCGCCAGTCACAAGACCAACATAACCGGAACCGATGATTGCAAGATCCATGTGGAAGGAATGGTGCGGGCGAATTACCCGCAGCACAAGGGGAACAAGTCCAATCGGTCCGGAATGGTTGGCGGGCTAGCGTTCATTCTCCTTCAGACGACGGATCGAAGTTCAAATCGAAGCCAAATTTCGGGAATGCCTTAAGCGTTATGGTGAAGATGACGCCATATTCCTTTGAGCCAGAATTGTCGCGTATCACGCCACCGAATGAGGCAACCCAACTGGATAGGTCTCGGTAAATGGAATAGCGCTGCTGTTCGAGAACCCCGGTTGCTCCTTCATATTGCTCCTGAACTCCAACGGCCCAGTTATCGTCGATCCGGTAATAACCACCGACCACGAACAAGCTGCTGTTGTCGAAGAAGGGATTGCCATTCAAATAGCGGTGCGCAACGGTCAGTTGCAGATTGGCTATCGGTTGAACGTTCGCAATCGTATCGACTTCGGTAAATCCCTTGTCGAACGCCGGCACCTGAGAATTGATCTGGAATGACATCCAGGGCAGCGGTGTAAACCGGAGGTTGTTAACAAGATTTGAGTAATCCGTGGGCTCATAGGGGTTCTCGAAATTCACGTCAACGAAGCTATCGAGTTCCAGCCAGGTGATTGTTGCGTCATCGCGGCGAGTCTCCAAACGGTTGCGAACGCCGACGCGCCATACTGTCCAATCAGCAATTGAGTCGATGCTTGTAAATTGCGGAAAGTCAATCGCCCGTGGCTGGGTCGAAGGCTGAAACCGATCAAACCCCAAAACCGCCGTTGGGTTAGGCCCATCCTCTTTCACGTACGAAAAGTTCGTGAAGGGTTGAATGACGTGCATAAGTCCATCGAGACCGACTGCCCGGCTTTGCACGTCCTCCCATTTACGCGATATCTTAAACGAGGCTTCGGCACCTGTGTCGAAAACCGAGCGAAATGTGTCTCCGTCGAACTTAACTGGATTAGCTAGCGTTGGAGGCGGTAGAATAAAGTTAGGCTCAAGCGGATTTGATGGCGGGATAAACATTGTTGATCCCAAATCCCATGTCTTGCCGTAATAAGTGCCACGATAGCCAACGCGTGGCACGATTGAGAGCCAGCCAAAGTATGTATTTGGATAAGTGAGTTGATGGAAGGTGTCGAAACGATATGTCCCATAATTCTCAAAACCTGAATCCTGAGGGAATTGCAGCCGTAAATTAGCAAGGCCGGTTTCACCTTCGTAAAAAATCGGTCCACCAAAAAGGCCGTGACGTTTGATGTCCAATACCACTTCGGGCGAACGTTCTGTTGTAGTAAAAAACTCGTTCGCCTGAAAACGTTCGATCGCGGTCAGGGTATAGAAAGGATCCGTCTTTGCCACTGCGAGCACATTGTCCGGAACCGGATCGATACGGAACTCTCCTTGAAAGAAATCCTGCATGACATATGGATCGCTGAGCTTGGTGAGATTGGTGATGCCGTATATATCGTCTGTAAAGTTGGTTGTATCTGCCAGGCTAAGCCGGTACCGACCGGTGGGTACGTCCTTTCGCGGAATCGCGGTTTCGTTCAGTAGCGGATTCTGGTCTTGAAGATAATACGTTTTTATTCGTGCCTGGCTGTCATTGAAGTAATCTATGGTCGAGTCAAAGCCTACGGCGACACCGCGCCGCTGGCGGTAATCTAGCCGTAGCCGCCCCCTGATGTGCGCTGTGATTGGGAAAGTCACTTGGGTGAGCAGTGAGGGCCCCCACGAGCTCAAATACGCCGGCGAAACAGTGAAGCTAAATGCTTCGTTGAGCGATTGGTAAAGGTACGGCCACCAAAAAATAGGCACCTTCCCCACGTACGCGGTTACGTACTGGAAAATCACGCGATCGTTCTCGTAGACGCGAATGGTTCGCGCGTGGAGATGGAAGTCGGGTTTCGGTGAATCGTCCGTCGTAAAGTTGCCGTCTTTAATCAGGTAAGCATTGTCAGAAATTGAGGTCACCTGCTTACCGCTTAGAAAATAAGGCTGCGACTCTGTCCGGGCAGTGACCGCTCTGATTCTTTTCGTCTCAGTGTTGTAAATGCCGCTGTCGGCGATGTACAGACTGGTATCCCGATAGATTCGCACGTGTCCCCTTAACTCCACGTCGTGCGTGCTGGGATTGTATTGTGCGTAATCGGCGTAGATGTCTGTATTGCCGATGTGGATCGCG
>QHOR01000035.1:8852-9270 GCA_003219395.1 Verrucomicrobiota bacterium
TTGACGGTTTTCTTCATGCCAACGTGAGCAAGTCTCTCGACCAACTCTTCATTTACGCCAAGCATTGGTTGCTGACGTGGCTGACCGCCGCCCCTGGCTGGGTTGTCCAGATCGCGTCGAGTCTGATCAATATTTTCGCGCTCCTGGGAGTGTTTCTGACGCTGTTCGCGCTGATGTCGGTGCTGGAACGCAAGATTCTCGGCCGAATACAAAATCGCTATGGCCCTAATCGCGTTGGTCCGTTCGGACTTTTACAGCCACTGGCTGACGGCATCAAAATGTTGATAAAGGAAGACATCGTCCCGGCGCGCGCGGACAAGCTGGTGCACTTTGTGGCGCCCATTCTGATTGCCGCTGCGGCGGTACTTGCGCTTGGGGTGATCCCTTATGGCCGCAACATGACGCCTTTTACGATCGA
>QHOR01000315.1:0-8385 GCA_003219395.1 Verrucomicrobiota bacterium
ATATTAGGATTGATCTGTTTTTTCATAGAAGAGCATCTGAGGTTTTGGTATGGAGCGCCGTTTGTATGAAAACGCGAGCCTGAGTGTCAAGATATTTTTCTTAACAATTTTTAAAATTTTAACTGTGGATGACGCGAATGAGAAAAATGCCAGCAGCTAAGGCAGAGCGTAAACAGACCACCCAGCCTTTGTTTTTCTGTTAGGTTCTTTAAAGCTCCCCAGCCTTTGTTTTTCTGTTAGGTTCTTTAAAGCTCCGTAATGGCGAATTGTACAGTAGAATGTGCCGAGCTTAGTTTCTCACTTCGAGCGCGTACTCCTTGAATCACTCGTCCTCGGTCACGACTGGCAGATCATTCAACGTGACAGCTGCAATCATAAACCGGTCGCATGGATCGTCATGAATGCGCGGCAACTCCCCAGCCGCAATGCAGACATCCAGTTCCGTCGGCAGGACCGTCAAGCCATGATGTTCCACGATCTTCGCCAGCCAATCTTTGGCCGGAGCCGGAAGTTGTAATTTTCCTTTCGCCACTTTGAGACTGATCTCGAAGCCGCTGATTGCCGAGCGATCGATTGCCGGCTCTTCGTTGATTTGCTTGCAGACCCGTCTGCGCAGCTCCTTCCTCCGCGCCGCGAGGTCAAAACAACGCAGACGTATCAAGAATCATCGGCCCTACCGGGCATTCCCCGGATGAAAGCGGTTCCACGGGTCGCACTTGATGTTTATGTTGCCCAGAGCAGGATGGGGCCGAGTCCGAGACTTGTGTTGATGAGAAACGAGAATGCTATGAGCTCTGCATTTCGGCAATAACTACGGTTTGATTGCTCTTTTTCACTCGGGGGAGCAAGTTTTTCCGCGTGAGGTTCTTCCACTTAGTCCACACGTCAAATCGCCTGGGAATGACCGACGAGAAATTACACGAAAACGAGACTGGCCAGATGGTCAGTAGTACCTGGTCTGCCTCCTGCTCCATTCTTTCACCACGAATGACGCGAATGAGAAAATGCAAAGAACCAGGCGCGAACGATAAAGCGTAAACGCGTATTGTTGTTCGCGCTTACCGCTTAGCTACGCGTGATCAGTGGTCTTCAACATCGGCCGTTGGACTTTTATTGCCGCGTGAATCCGGGGACTTTGGGCATCGCTTCGCAATCTCGGTTGAGCGTCGATTTTGTAGTGAACTCGGCGCTTCTTATTAAAACGCTGCAGGTACAACAACAAGGAAGGCCGCGAGAGTTGCATCGGTTTTGGTGCTGGCCCCAGCGTTCCTCCCATGGCCAAGATCAACTTGGATATCGGCCATGCACTCTCACGCGAGGACCAGCACCAAAATCGACGACAACTCTTGTTCTCTATCGCGCAGTCTTCTTCCTCTTATTCTTTCTCCGGAAATGGCGCGCCGAAGTTCTCAAAAATTTTTAATCACGAATAGTCACAAATCGGAAAAGAGGTGGACGCTCGCAGGTAGAACGTATTGACGCAATGACTGCAGCTTGCCTCTGAAATACAGTTTGCACCCTTCATTGGTCCTTTTGCCATCGGTCCAAACCGGCGAGGCATCCGCTGATCACACAATCGTTCACCATTAGGGGTATTTTCCGCTTGCTATCATCTCTGTAGTCACTCACGAAAATCACGGCGGTTGTCCCCATACCGATGTGGAGCACACGGCTCGTTGCGTTGCAATCCAAGCCACGCTGTCACCGTCCGGACCTGAGATGGCTACATCCTTATCACGAGCAGTTCACCCTCATCCCCCGATCGTGCCAGTTACCGCAAGCTAATCGTGTCGCCGTCATTGGCTTCAAAAAACGTCTGGCGCAATGAACGGGGGCCACTGTCGTGGGTGTTAGTAACCGGAATGTTGCCAGTGTAAGCGGAGATCGCCGTGGCATAACCAGCAGAGCAGCGACCGCGCTCAAAGACGAGAACTGACGGATCTACGTTCTCGTAGCTTTTCAGTTGCTACCGTCGCCGGGCTCCCGCCGGCGATGCCAGAGGCTTGGTGAAAAGGCCCGGTGATGGAGTCGACGGCGGCGCTGGTGTCGGGCGTGGCGCTGGTGTCGGACGCGGCCGTGGCGTAGGCGTAGGCCTGGGCGTCGCTGTTGGCGTACCTGTTGGTGTCGGAGTAGCCGTCGGTGTTGGCGTGGGCGTGGGCGTCTGCGTGGCAGTTGGAGTGGCGGTCGGGGTCTCAGTCGCTGTGGGTGTAGCGGTTGCTGTCGCAGTTGGTGTTGGCGTCTCCGTCGCAGTAGGCGTGGGCGTACTGGTAGGTGTCGGTGTAGGTGTTTCAGTGGCCGTAGGCGTGGGCGTAGGTGTTGGCGTCGAAGTAGCCGTTGGTGTCGGTGTTGGTGTCGGAGTAGCGATGCCCGATGGTTGGTCGGCACCGATGGCAGGCGGGGCAAGACGAGGATCACTGTCGAAATCGTCTGTGATTCCCGCAATGGTCAAGCCAGCACCGACACACGGGCTGGCGATATCGATGTGTAAATTGCCGGCTGTCGCGTCGCCATTCGGGTCCAGATACTGCGGATCAGTGGATATGCTGTTTGCGTCCTGGCCTGTCGCAGTCTGCCAGTTGGCGAGTGTGGGCTGAACGATCGAGTTAAAGATTCCGACTACACCACCGTTCCCGGTAGCATAGAGATCGTTGTAATTGCTGGTCAACCCAGGCGGGTTACCTGTGGAGCCGCCGACCTGAATGGCGGCGTTGGCAACGTTTCCCGAGGCGTTGCTGCGAGCGTTATAGAAAATATTATCCTGGAAGTTGCGCGTGTTGTTTATTACATCGCTGAAAAAAGCGTACGTGTTGGAAACTGAAATAACACCGGCGCCACCAATATAAACACTGTTGAAGTAGTAATTCGCTGTAGCACCTGCTGTATCCTGTATGCCAGCAATGGAGAATCCTGTTGTAATTGAGTTGCCGCTTGCGTCCAGACCGAGTCGCACCATGTTATTTCGGAACGTGGCTGTCCCCTGCCCTTCCATCGTAAGGCCCGAGACCTTGTACGCAGAGAAGGTTGATGTAACATTGAGCGAGTGGACCAGGTTTTGCTCAATGAGGTTAGGCTGCGACGAAAGCAAGAAGTCCATTCCGCAGACAGATCCGACGCTACCGGCCGTCACAGTGTTGCTGAGTGAGTGCACGATGTTCTGTGCGAAGGTGGTCGGCTGCGTCGCGAGGGGCGCGTTAACAAGAATTCCCGTCATGGTAACGCCAGGGCTGTTGGCATTACCGTTCATGTCACTGACCAGGTTGCCGGCGGCATTCAGCGCGTTCAATGAGCTGTAAATGCCGTACATCGCATAGCTACCAACAATGTTATTCGTGATGTTGGCAATTGTGTTATTGTTGATTGTCGCTAGCTGCGACGCAGCTGTAATCGAATAGATCCCGCGGAAGCCGACAGTCGCGCCCGTGGCTCCCGGATTGATGGTTATATTTCCGATTGCGTTGTTAGAAATGGTGTTCGACTGCGAGCTGAAGTCTAGGATACCAAGGTCGTGCTTGCCGTGGTCGAGGTCGCAGTGATCACGATCGTAGAGGAATCATCGAGGCTGCCAATAGCATTTCCAGTTATGTCGCCAACGTTGAATCGGCCATCGCTGGTGCCCAGCGCCATGGCGGTAAAGCACGACTCGAAGTGGTTTACTGAATTGCGTGCGGAAGTTTGATTAATACCTGAAATGATGTTCCCCTGCACACTCGTAGGCGTTGTCGTATCAACATTCGCCAGGTCGAGCCCACGGAATTCGTTCGTTGATCCGTTAATGGTTGTTGTCCCTGTCGCGTTGGCCGCGCCGAAGCCAATCACATTGCCAGTGACACTGAACGCGCCGGCATCGCCGAACCCCAAGCCGGCGTTTATGGTGATACCCGCGTATCGCAGGGCCGCGGCCGTGAACGTTCGCGGCGCAGTCTGGAAAATCCGATTATTGGAGATTGTCCAGTTGTCGTTATTGCCTTGGATATCGATGCCCGATACAGACGTTGTGGCGTTAAAGAAGTCGAAAATGTTGTCGTTATCGATCAGGTTGCCGGTGTTCGGATTACCCGCGGTACCCAGGCTCATTACCGCCTTACTGGGCAGATTAGTACCCGCCGGGGCAAGATTACAGAATGAAACGATGTTACCGTTGTTACCAAGGCCGGAGGTAGTGCTGAACAGAATATTTCCGCCAGCCGTTCCTATCGTCGAGGTGGACGAACCTAGAACCGTGCACCTGGTGACGACGTTATTCTGTGCACCGTTGATAAAGCGAATGGTGCTGGTGCCCGCAGTCGCTGATGCCGTGATGTTGGAAAGAATCAATGCATTGCCAGCTGTGCCGAGCCCATCAATAGTGACGTTGGTGGCGCCGTTGAGATCGATCAGCGGATTACCAGCTGCGATCGCGCCGGAAATCGTGCGTGTGGCACCACCTGAAGGCTGGACGGAAATCGAGGTGTAATTGGCAAGGGCACCGCTGGCGTTCAATACCGCCGAAATCGGCTCTGTCGTATCGCCGACAATCGTGACGGTAATCGCGCCCTGGTGCACCCCGGCGTTGATCGCGGCAAAGGCGAGTTGAAGGGTTAGGTAGCCGGTCGGCGCGGTGTTGCCACCGGTCGCGGTGACTATCACCGGAACGGATCCATCTGGCTCGCGTGCGTATGCATTAGCGCCTTGCAACACGTATACTGAATCGCTTTGTACCGGAGCGTTGACGCCTGAGCGCTGCGCGAAACTGGAGCCAATTAAAACTAACGAAACTGATATAAGAGCAAGAGTGAGCGCGATTTGGAGCACCGAGGCGTGTACAGACTTATCCTGTTTCTTCTTCATGTCGTTTTTTAGGGAGGACTTCGGACGTTTAAGGAGAGTTCTCTCTATTCTCCGGAAACGGGAGAGTGAAGTTCTCAAAAAACGCCAACCACGGATTACCTGGAGCGGCGCAGCGGAAGTGGAAGTGTGGTCGCTGGTGAAACTCGCTCGGCTCCCACCTCGGTCGGCGCCTTCCTCCGCGACGTGTCCTGTATCGCTGCTCGCCCGCAGCTCCACCGCGGATTGAACGGGGAGCGCGAGCCAGGAACCGCCGATGGGCGTTACAATAACACGCTTGTAACGTTGTAACTCTTTAAGCGTTTTAACTCGTAGCCGTTTCCCGACTGAGCACAGCTATCGCGCGCTCGTACATTGCCTTGGCATCTTCGTGCGAGTTGCCCACCGCGGTCAGCCCTGTCCTTCCCAATTCCCCCAGGGCACTCATCATGTGAAAAACCACGCCCGTCTGGCGCGTTTGATCGAAGTGCAAATCGTGCCGCACCACGATATCGAAAAGGTCATCCGGAGTCAGGGCGCGATACGAGGGAGACTCTACATGATCGCTGGCCACAAAGAACTTCTTTTGCCCATTAGGGGCAGTGAAGATAGCTGTGTCGGGGTCATAGGTGCCGTCCGTAAGAAATTGCAGAGTTAAAAACGGATGCGTGGTGCCTCCCTTTCGCAAGTTAATCTCAATCGCATACGGCTCCCATGCTCCATTCGAACGTACCACCACAAAGTCCAACGCGAAACGCCCGATAACTCCTTCTTTGGCAAGCCGCCTGCCAACCTTGGCAGCTTCGCGGGTGATGAGTGTGGCGTACCCAGGATCGGCCGGGAAGACGCAGCCGAGATAACTCTGTCCGGACGGCCCGCCAAGGAGCTGGTCGTGCGTGGATAACAATTCTACCGCTCCCAGCGGAGTAACACGAAGCTGAACACTGGGGCTCCTGATTTCTTCTCCTATGATTCGTTCTTCAACTACTCCTTTACGTTCCTGCAATTTTTTCATGTAGCTATCGTAGGTAGCTCCCTTTAACTCGAATTGCATCGCCCGAAGGCGTTCTTCTAACAAAGAGTGCTCGCCGCGAATGGCTTTGTCATGGACTGCGGAGCTCTGCGACGCTGGACGCTCAGGGCTCACAGGAGCTCGCCCCTGCTGGTTTGAGGCCAAGCCCGTTACGGGTGGTAGACCACCTAGATCGATAACAGCGTTACCTTCACCTGAAACACCTTCGTTCAGCTTCACCAGGACTTGTTTGATCGACGGCTTTTTGGACCGTATCTGCGCGATCGCCTCAAACGCCAAGAGGATGCAGGACATTTTCTTCCATAAAAATTGTCCGGCAGCCGCTCTTTGTGCCGAGCGGGAAAAATTTCGGGTCCGCGCCGTACATGGGAATCCCCAGCCGCATGGCCAGTTCTTTCTCCCGGTTGGTTGTGTTAAAGGGAACCAAATGTGCGCGATCAGGATCCATGATCAACGAACGGATGCGCTCGATGAGCCTTGGCCGCTCAAGCAGCTTGTCGCTTAGCGCACGCACCGACAGATCGAGAGGCGAGATCAGGAAAAGCCGCTGACGCGCATGACTCGGAATAACACCTGGCAAAAGACCGAGATAATAGTCGATGACGCTCGGCAGAATCGTTTGTGAGGTGACATAGATTAGCCGGGCACGAGGCTGACGCAGCAGCAACAACAGAAACAAAAAGCGTTCTTCGTACGCCTGCATCACTGCGCCCGAGCTAATCGCGTCGATGGACATCGACGGCACGACTACGATGGTTTGCGGGTCTTGATTGAAACGCTCAATTGACTTCCACAGTGGCACCAGTTTTTTCTGGAGCTGATCGAAGTTGGCTTGTGAGTCAGTGGCAATGTCCGCCATAGCGCCTATTTGGAAGGAGATTTAGAGCTTTTCGAATCATACACAATTAAATTGGAAGCTCCAAATCCCAGGATGGAAAACAAGGAAAATTTGAAATATCCAGGCAAACAATTTCGCGTCCGAGACTATATGCGCGATCACGAACAAATTGGCAGCGCGCCTGCAGTTAGTTTGAGATTTGTTGGTTGAGATAATTTCGGACTTGGAGCTTCTAGGACTACCTGCGGCGCCGGCCGAACGAATACCCCCGATGAGTCCGACCTCCGCCGACTGCCCGCTTGCCGCCAAGCGATTCTGCTTCAAAAAGTGCGGTGTAAATATACGGAAAGTTTTCCAGCTTTAGTCGTGGGATCTTCTGGCCGATGAAACGTTCGATTGCTTGTAGCGCGGGAAGCTCCTGCCCGCTCATGAGTGTGAAGGCGTCGCCAACATTTTGAGCGCGTCCCGTGCGCCCGATTCGATGGACATAATCTTCCGGATGCTCGGGCACATCATAGTTGATGACATGACTGACGCCTGCGATGTCGAGTCCGCGCGATGCAATATCCGTCGCCACCATTACTTCGTATTTGCCGCTCTTGAAACCTTCGAGCGCTTCGATCCGTTCGCGCTGTGTCCGATTGGAATGCAACACCGCTACGGCGTGCTTTCCTTGCTTTAATTGGTGCGCAATGCGATCGGCGCCGTACTTGGTGCGGCAGAAAATCAGCGCGCTGTCGAAATTCGTCCGTTCGAGTAAAGCCATGAGCAGATCGAATTTTTGCTCCGCGGCCACGGGATAAACCGCATGCGTCACCGTCTCCGCCGGTGAACGCCGGATGCCGATTTCCACTAACTCAGGATCGCGCAATACCCACCCGGCCAGACGTTCGATCTCCGGCGGTAAGGTGGCTGAAAAAAGAAGAGTCTGTCGGTCCGTCGAGATTTTCTCAACGATCCGTCGCACATCCGGCAGAAAGCCCATGTCCAGCATGCGGTCCACTTCATCGAGCACGAGGATGTTAACGGACTTCAACGTCATCGCTCGTTGTTCCAGGAGATCGAGAAGACGCCCGGGCGTGGCAACCAGCACGTCCACACCACGCTTGAGTTCCTCGCGTTGTTTCCCGTAACCGACTCCACCATGGACCAGCGCAACTCGCAAATCTGTGAAGCGCCCATAATCGCGAAACGCCGTTTCAACTTGAGCGGCAAGTTCGCGCGTTGGCTCGAGCACCAGACATCGGAACGCGCCATGCTTTGCCAGCAGTGTGAGGATGGGAAGGGCAAACGCGGCGGTTTTACCCGTGCCGGTCTGTGCCGTGCCGATCAAATCTTTGCCCCCAAGCACAATCGGAAAGGCGCGAAGCTGAATGGGGGTGGGTTCCGCAAAACCCATCGCCTGGGTCCCCTGCACTACTTCCGGCGAAAGCCCAAAGTGATTAAATGACATGGTCAATAGCCTAACAGAAGGAAACAAAGGGAACAAAGAGAGATAATCTCAAGCCAAACGAATCTGCGTTTTCTTTCGCTGCCTTCTGTAAAGAGGCTCTACTCCCTAAAAAATCCGAAAAAACATGAAAAACATTGACACCTATCCGGCATCCAGCTACGAGGGGCGCCCCACATCACCCACTTGGCATGCAAAAAAAACCCGCTTCCAGGTCTGCTTTTTTTAACTTACGCGCTTTGATTGGTCTCCTTCTTTGCG
>QHOR01000315.1:8421-9644 GCA_003219395.1 Verrucomicrobiota bacterium
TCTGATCCCGACAAGACCGGGACTGGCATTCCTGCATCCCCAGGCGCCTGCGAACGCCTCGCGAAGAACACTGACGTTCCAAGAGCGCGTCTCGTACCAACACCTAATCGAACATGTTTACTGGCGTCACCGCGTCTGGCCAAAGGACCGCTCCGATGCCAAGCCGCCGCTCGACTCGGTCATGTCTCAGGCCCAACTGGAAAAGAAAGTCGCAGATTACCTGCGTGACTCCCAAGCGCTGGAGGATTATTGGCAAAGACCGATCACTCCAGAGCAGTTACAAGGTGAGATGAATCGAATGGCACAGCACACGAAGCAGCCAGAAGTGTTGCAGGAACTTTTCGAAGCGCTCGGGAAAGATCCATTTGTGATTGCCGAATGTCTGGCAAGACCTGCGCTCGCCCAGCGTTTGCTAACAAGCTGGTACGCTTACGATCAACGAATTCACGGGCATCTAAGGCAGCGCGCCGAAACTGAACTACAGGCACATCCGTCTATCGAGCAGATGAAACAGCTTAGCGACAGGTATAACGAAACGGACTTGGTCAAAAGCGCCGACGCTCACGGAAAAACCAAGGGCGACGCGGAACATAGCCTGAAGCTCAACAACCGCGAGTGGAAGGAAACGGTGCACAAGCTGACTGCATTATTCAATAAGCCTGAAAGCCACCTCTTACATGGTGACGGTCCACTTGACCTTGCCACAGATTGCAGGAAGACGAAACTCGTTACTATGCGACGGCAATACTTACCCAAACTGCCGATCATGTGAAGATAGCTACCGCTTCCTGGCTCAAGCAATCCTTGGAGTCATGGAAAGCACGTGAGCAAAACAAGGTGGCTAATGAGATAGCAGCACCGGGTGCCGACTATGTACTTCCGAAAATATCAGACGGCGGATGCATCGAAGATACCTGGACAGCCACCGCTGCCGCGCCTTCGGCGCGGCACTATCATACAGCTGTCTGGACAGGCACTGAAATGATCGTTTGGGGCGGACTTGTGCCCGGCGCCGGCGGCGGGGTCAACACCGGAGGAAAATACAATCCGAGCACAGACAGTTGGATAGTTACCAGCACCGCCAATGCCCCTGATGCGCGATACTCTCACACGGCGGTGTGGACTGGCACCGAAATGATCATTTGGGGCGGAACCAGCGGCTTCGATTTGAATACGGGTGGACGATACAACCCGCTTACCGACAGCTGGCTCACTACAAGCAC
>QHOR01000036.1:0-1443 GCA_003219395.1 Verrucomicrobiota bacterium
AAAATTCCATTTTCCGCGTGATTAGCGCCGTCGGGACCAGTGTCGTTCTTGAAAGTCTGTATTTCTCCTCCGCCGACCGTGCCAACAGATCGCCAATAAAGATCACCAAAATAAACAATCAGATCCGGCGGCACTCCTCGCACTTGTTTGTACAATTCTTCCGGACGAAAAACCTTGGTCCCGATTTCCTGTCCGTTTTCCCCCGGGATTGTTTTCAGTCCCGCCGCTAATTCCTCTCGCACTTTTTCATAGTCATCCGGCGCGATGGTTCCCTTTGGCTCTCGGCCTGCGACATTGAGAAAAACACGCGCATAATAACCGCCTTCTCCCCATGCTCTTGTTCGTGTCCAATCGACCTTCGCTTTCGAGAGCGGTAAAGGGCTGGTTGGCGTTTCGGCTAACGAGAGATAGCCATTTGTGATCAACCATTCGTTAACACAGATGCCGCCATCCATGCGTTTGGCCCCGTGATCGGACACAACCAGCACAGCCGTTGTGTCATCGGCAAACGCAAGCAGTGTTCCAATTTCACGATCCACTTCCTCGTAGTAGTCGTGAATTGCATTTTCAAATGGATTCCCCGGCTTAAAAAGGCGATGCGCAGGGTCCATGTCGTCCCAAAATGCGTGGTGTATTCGGTCGACGCCCATTTCCACCATCATGAAGAAATCCCATTCTTCTTTGGCCAGGAGATGGCGGGCAACTTGGAAGCGCTTTCTGGTCATCTCATAAATGTCAGCCAGGATCTTGGTTTTGTTGCCGGAGCGGAAGTCACGTACGTCCACAATATATTCACCCACGACTCGCGCGATTTCGTCTTTGAGTTCGGGCGGATACGTGTAATTGCAGCTGGTATCGGGCGTCAGAAAATCGCCGATCAAGAAGCCATTGACCGGTTGAGGCGGGTACGTTCCAGGTACGCCGATCACGATGGAACGCTTTCCATTTCGCGAAAGAATATCCCACACCCGATCTTCTTTTATGGCGAGCGAATTTGCGATTGCGTATCGATCGTAGGAATAATCAGCTCGGTTTCGAAACCCATACACTCCAAGGCTGCCGGGGCTCTTGGAGGACATCATCACCGACCATGCCGGAACCGTGATAGGCGGATCACAGGAGCGCAGCGGTCCGTACAAGCCGTTTCGGCAGAGACTTTTTAAATTCGGCAAGTCATCAAGCCACCGGTCAAAGAGTAACTCAGGGGCGGCGCAGTCCAGCCCAATCACCATGACGCGGTTTGATTTGAGTGAAGATAAACTATTCAAATGACTGCTCCGTCCCGCGATAACTGAACGTTATTGCCCTCGGGATCCAAGGAGGCTTCCTGTGCGCAACGCTCCGTCGCGGCGTCTGCTAGTATTGGGGGGAGCGGAGCCTCTTCCGTGGCAGAATAAAGTCCCGCCTGATTGACGGCGACGTGGCGAAGCTTCCGCCAAACCC
>QHOR01000036.1:1471-3172 GCA_003219395.1 Verrucomicrobiota bacterium
GGATGTTTGCTCCGGATTGCTTCCCATAACGCCTCGGAAAGTGCCTCACCTCGACCTGGTGGATGCGCATTCCAAGTTGTGCGGCTTGGGCGAGGATTTCGGTATTGACCATCGCGCCCACACACCTGATTTGAACGTGATCGAAAACTGTCCGCCGGAATAGTTTGAAGGCGCAATCGATATCTCGAATTTTGAGGCCGAGCACTACTCGTACAAGCACGTTCCATCCCAGTGCATTGACGCGCCGATAAAGTGGATCCTGTCGCTTTGCGCGGTAACCCGCGACGATGTCGTAATCTTCTGACCAACAGATTAGTTGCTGAAGGTCCCGAAAATCGAACTGCCCATCGGAATCCGAGAAGAAAATAAGGTCATACTTGGCTGACGTTATCCCGCTTTTAAGCGCTGCGCCGTACCCTCTGTTGTGTCCGTGGCGAATCACCTCAACTTCAGGGTATTGCCTTTTCAGCTCTTCGCAGATCAGCGCTGTGCCATCGCTGCTGCCGTCATCAACAACGATAATCTCCCATCTCGTGGCAACTTTGGGCAGAACCTTTATTATCGTTTCTACCGTGCTTCTAATGTTGCCTTCCTCATTGAATGCCGGAAAAACTACAGATAGGTCGCGCACTGTTTGAAATCCCCTTAGAGTTAAACGTTACCCCTTTTAGATAGTTTCGCTAGAGCCGGAGAAATTTCGCCTAACGGATCTCCCGCCAGGCAACGATTTTGCACTCGGCTGTCCAAAATTAATCGCGTCATCGCGCTAACTCGGACGTGATTGAAGTGGATTGTAACCAGGAAGCGTCTTGATCACTTCTTGCGACGGGCCTCACCGTCGAAGCATCGCTATGCTGCTCGTGCTCATTCACTTTTTGGAGCCCCGCCGTAAGCATTCCAATCTGCTTCTGCTGCTCTGCGAACTTGTAGTTTAGCTCCGTGATCGCAGCTTGCTGTTCCTGTACGGTCCGATGTTGTTTCAGAAACTCATTGAGCAACATCGCGTTCACCTGATCATAGCGCACGGTGTAGGGTTTGCCGTCATTGTCACGCACGACTAAATCACAGTTCACCTTTTCCACCTCTTCAGCCACGAGCCCGAATTGCCATGTGCCCGCCGGATCAATATCCTTTTTGTAATGGAAGGTGACCGGGTGGAGCGCTAAAAGCGCTTCGCTAGCTTTGTCCATTGGCTTGATGTCTGTCTTGAACCGCTGCGAAGAAACCATGGTTCCCAGTTGACCATTACTACCCACGAGAACTGGCGTCCCGCCCACAGTAGCTACGCCGCTGATGCCAGCTACAAAAGTGGCCATTTGAACATTTGGCTTACCGATGCGGATGGTAGCTGACTCACCGGCAATCCCTCCGTTGCCAATATCAATGTTATTATCGCCCGTCGTGAGATTGGAGCCGGCTGACTCGCCTACAGCAATATTCCCCACGCCGGTTGTGTTGCTAAACAATGCGTCATGACCGACGGCCGAATTGCCGTCACCGTCGGTGTTGCTGAACAGCGCGCTGTCGCCGTTCGCCGTATTATGGCTGCTGGTGGTATTGCTGAAAAGCGCGAAGGTTCCGCTGGCCGTGTTTTCTCTACCAGTGGTGTTGCTCAAAAGCGCACCGGCGCCAATGGCCGTGTTTTCGTCTGCGGTATTGACAAGGAGAGTGCCGGCGCCAATGGCCGTGTTGAACTGGCCT
>QHOR01000036.1:3334-6292 GCA_003219395.1 Verrucomicrobiota bacterium
TTAGCGGTCCCAAAACCTTTCTCGGTCCTTTGAAAGGAGTTTTCATGGGCTCTGAGTTTTGAGAAAACCCCGGCCGCTTGAGATGATTGGTATAACTATTGTTTTTCATGGCGATCTATGACTCCTGGTTGAATTAACATTTGTACCAATGCGGAGAAGCCTAAGGCATGCCAACGACTAGACGCGTTGTGAGAGATGCTATAAGCCTCAATCGGCTAATCGGTAACGGGACAAAGTGGTGCCGAAAAAATTGAGCTACATTGCACGTGAACCGCAAAGTATTCCGACGGCTGTCAACTTTCCTTACGAACTGCGAGCACTCACCGGCGCGGAGAGGCGGTTACTCGGACACGGTGCTGATTTCATGTCCGAACCGCGCAAGGCTTAGTCCCCGTGAATTTTTGCCCCTCGTAGTGTGTTGCAATGTCGGTGCCCTTATCCGCTAGACACCGGGTTATTTGGCATCACCGACGTGGTCGATGCCGTTATCAGCTCTATCGCAAATGCGAACCACACCCTCATGTGAGCGGCTAAAAACTTGGCGTGCTCGATTGCGCCTGTGGTTACTGGCCTGCGATCAGACCAACGCCGCTTTCTATCTGGCACTGGTGCAGAGGTTCTCCCTGCTGTTGAGTTTTCCTTTCGTTTTTTTGGGCATCGCTGGTCACCGACAAGCATTGGCCATTGAGCCTTCGGTATTTGACGCTTAGCTTGGGGAACCGAGTCCTTCGTAAAGCTTGAGACCGAATGCCACATATTTGAGGCCCCCACCGGGCTATCGCTTTCGGCCACCCTGGTATTTGAGACCGTGGTTTTACGTGCCCATCGCCGGCATTGCAGCCCTTCTCGTCGCCTTGGCAGTCTACATCTCCAGTCTTGTCGCCGATCTCAAAGCCCAGGCAAAAACCTTCGACCTGACCAAGCTCCAACAGATGGAATCAGCGAGCGTGATCCTCGATCGCAACGGTAAGATCTTCGGCCAAATCTACGTTGAGAACCGCGAGACAGTGCCATACGACCAACTGCCTCCCGATCTCATTAATGCGGTGGTGGCGGTTGAAGACGCAAAATTTTATCAGCATCATGGCTATGATTTGTCCGGCATCATCCGCGCAGCACTGAAAAATTTGACGGCCGGACATGTGCGTCAGGGCGCCAGCACTATTACGCAGCAGTTGGCGCGCAACAGTTTTTCGCTCAAAGAAAAGACATTCCGTCGCAAGCTGCTGGAGATTTTCCTGGCACAAAGGATCGAAGATAACTTTACCAAACAGAAAATCCTGGAGTTATATCTGAACAGGATCTATTTCGGCGCCGGCCTGTACGGAGCGGAAGCAGCCTCGCGCGGGTACTTTGGGAAACCTGCCCGTGAAATGTCGCTGCCGGAATGCGCCACTCTCGCAGGCCTGATCAAGAGCCCAAACAGATTGTCGCCCTGGACGGATCGCGCGACCTCGCGCGAAGCGCGCGACTATGCGCTCGATCGGATGCGCGAGATTGGTTTCATCAGCCGCGAACAATGCACCAACGCACGAGGTCAGGAGATTGTTGTGGGGAGCCGGCAAAACGCGCAGGGACAGACGTACGCAGTCGATTACATTCGCCAGCAGGTGATCGCAGCTGTTGGATGGGATCGCGCAATCAACGAAGGCTATCGAATTCAAACCACAATCGATGTCGATCTTCAAAAAATCGCCGAAGATTCGTTGCGAGCGAACCTTGAAAGAATCGAACAGCGCCCCGATTACAACCATCAAACCTACGCTCAGTACGCGGCATCGTTTCGCAAGGCCAAGGCTAACGGCACGATGTCAAATCAGCCTGCGCCCGAGTATCTCCAGGGCGCGGTCATCGGTTTGGACAATACAACGGGCGATATTCTGGCGCTGGTCGGTGGACGCGATTTTGAGCACAACCAATACAATCGCGCCCTGCAAGCGCGCCGGCCCGCCGGGACTGCGATGCTGCCATTTGTCTATGCCGCTGCCTTCGAAAAAGGAATGTACCCCGGCTCGCTGGTAGAAGATTCGCCACTCGATAATCGCGCGGTCATGATTGGAGGAACCACCGGAATCCTCGGGGAATGGGGACCCGAAACCGCCGAGAACCGTTACGAAGGCACAATGACGGCCAGACAAGCTCTGGCCAAATCAAAAAACGGCGCAACCGTCCGAATTGGGATGGACGCTGGAGTTGACGCAGTGCTGCAGCTTTGTGCCGGGGCGGGTATGCATTCTCCGCTTCGTCCTTATCCGGCCACGTTTCTTGGTAGCAGCGAGGTCACCCTGGCGGAGCTTGCGCTCGCTTACACGATATTCCCAAATGGCGGCTGGCGACCAAATGTGTGGCATATTTTGGAGCGCATTGAAGAAAAGGACGGAACTCCGGTTTGGGACGCCAAACGGGAGAGTATTCGGAAGCTAGTCACGAAACCTGAGACCGCGTACGAAGTGCATTCCTGTCTTGTTGACGCACTTCAATCGGGGACAGGGAAGGCTGCCTTCACCGAATTTGGTCTGAAGAAAATTCCAGCCGCAGGAAAAACCGGCACCGCATACGATTTTACCGATGCGCTGTTTGCCGGGTATGACTCTAATTTCACCTGTGCTGTCTGGGCGGGTTTCGATAAGCCGCAAAAGATTTATCGAGGCGCATTTGGACGCGAGCTGGCGCTGCCTGTTTGGGCAGACATCATGAATGCCGCGGCTGAGCACTATCCACCCCGAGAAATCAAGCAGCCCAGTGGTTTGAAGGAGGTCGAGATTTGTTCCCGGTCTGGGCTGCTGGCCACCGACAAATGTTATGATGCGGTTAAGGCAGCGAATGGCGAAAGCGTTCAGCGGCGCACCACCTATATGGAAATTGGCACTCAATCGCAGGTCCCGACTGAGCCTTGCAATGTGCATGGCGAACCGCGCGCTCGTCTCGCTCGCTTTTTCTCTTCGAGCGATCTGCCGC
>QHOR01000036.1:6315-7709 GCA_003219395.1 Verrucomicrobiota bacterium
AATCGCCGTAAAAAATCCAACGTTAATAGCCGAGACGGATCCTTACAGTTCACTTAAGCCAACATTGAAACCCGGTCCGGCCGCGCAGCCAGCCGCTCAAACCGACGCAAATCAAAAGAGCGACTCCGAAGTCGAAGAGAGCGGAGTAAAACCAGCAAACACCGCCGGGAGCGGCAATAGCCCTGCTAGTCAGCCGCCGGAATCTGCTCCGGAGATCAGAAAAGCAATCCCGGTGCACCCGCAGGATAAGAAGCCGGTCGAAATCCGGCGCGCAATACCGGTCAAAGCTCTGGATCAGGAAGGCGACGATCAAACCGTGTTAAAATCGCCGACGCCGCAGCCTAACGATGCCGACGAATGAGCCATTTGAACCGGCGAATCACGCGGACTAACGCGGATGAAGTAAGGGCAACGACCCGGAGCGCAAAGAGCAAAGAGCAGAGCTGCCACGCGGTGAGTCCTTGGGCTTTGTGCTTTGCTCTGCGCGCTTTGCCCATTGCGGCCTAATCCGGTAATGACATCAGAAAGCGCAGAGGATTTTCGACTGACCGTTCTCAATCCCGGTGGACGCGATTTGGAACAACAGTTTGCCAATGTGCCCGCGCCCGGAGAAGGCGCGCATCCGCCAATCAACTTCCACGCCTTTGCTGCATGTACGAACGGAGCCTTTCACCATAGCTCGCGGCGGGCCGTCGCGGAAAACACACCGGTTGTGCTGCTTTTGCGCGGCGATTTTCGGAGTTCCGAGCGGGCGTTGGTCGATTTGAAAAAACATGGCCGCATCGTGCTTGTATCCTTAAAAGAGACCGGACTGCATCAAATCGCCCAACAGCTGTGCGATCGCGCCAGATTATCGCGCTTCATGAAAATTGTGGCGCAAGCCGACGGATGCATTGCTACAACCCCCGAAGCTGCAGAAATCTATCAGAGCGCGCGCTGGAGCCTTAGGCGGGTAGCGTTTATTCCGACTCCTTATCCGATAGAAGATCAGCGATGGAATTTTTGTCTGCCGTCAGACGAGCAATCTGGAATTTTTGTTGGCACGCGTGAATGGGACGTGCCATCGCGCAATCATTTCGCGGCGCTGCTGGTTGCGCGCCAGCTTTGTGATGCGACGGGCGAACCAGTTACCGTCGTCAATGTGGACGGATACAAATCGGGCCGTTTACTTTCCGAGCTGAAATTTCCAGAACGAAAGCTGCATGTAATCGAGAAGTGGAAGTCGTATCCGGATTATTTGCGGTATGTAGCGCGGCATAAGATTGTCTTGCAGTTGGATGGCAGCCATGTGCCCGGCCAGGTCGCGGGCGACGCGCTCCTCTGTCGGATCCCCTGTGTTGGTGGTGACGGCGCAATTGAACGAATTGCATTTTCCAGAACCTGCGGGGAGGGCC
>QHOR01000036.1:7738-8203 GCA_003219395.1 Verrucomicrobiota bacterium
CGATTTGTTGAAGGACGCTGATTTGCGCCATGCGATTGTGAGTGAATCAGAGCAGCGCGCTCAGCAGCACCTCTCGTTTCAGGTAGTGCGTGCGCAGTTGGCGAAGTTCTTTGGCGAGTTCACTCAGCAATAACACTGGTCAACAAGAGTCTGCGACGATAGCTTAATGATCGCAGACCCAACCCCGTCTCTTTCGGAGACGGTATGTCTGTCGCGTGCGCTGTCCGATTACTAAATCAAAAGATAATCTCGAAGAGTTTGATGCCGTTCCATTTTCCGGGATGATTCGGATCGAACGACGTACTATCTACCCACGTGCCGTAGCGCGCCGGCGCCCAGGGATTGAGCATCTGCAACGGGTTACGCCCACCGGTAAATCCCCGGGGAATCACCCCCTCGACCGCTGGCCGTTGTAATAAAGGAGGCGGAGTGGCCATGGCGCGCACTGGTTTTTGCGGCCCCAGT
>QHOR01000036.1:8305-8716 GCA_003219395.1 Verrucomicrobiota bacterium
ATTCCAGACGTGCAACCTCCTCAGCCGGGCTTGCCCGTCAGAATACCTGCCTTCATTGTATATACTTCGATGGACTACCTTGAAAAGGCCGGACGTGTCCTGGACATAGAAATTTTTGAGCTCAAGCGATTGCGGGAACGTCTTGGCGAGAATTTCTCCAGAGCTGTTGAACTGATTAGGGAAACAGTCGACGCGCGAGGCAAGGTCGTAGTGGTGGGGGTAGGTAAATCCGGGCACATCGGTGCTAAGATCGCGGCTACGCTCACGAGCACGGGGTCGCCGGCGGTGGTACTAGATTCCTCGAACGCTTTGCATGGCGATCTAGGGGTAATTGCCGATGGCGATATTGTTTTAGCTCTGAGCGCAAGCGGAGAGACGGAAGAGATGGTTCGGATCCTGCCGGCGATCGCC
>QHOR01000036.1:8763-13908 GCA_003219395.1 Verrucomicrobiota bacterium
GAACGCGCATCTCTGCCTGGATGTAAATATCGAACAGGAAGCTTGCCCCTTGAACCTGGCTCCGACGTCCAGCACTACCGTGATGCTCGCGCTCGGCGATGCGCTGGCAATGGTCCTGCTCGAAGCTCGCGGTTTCGCGAAGGAAGATTTTGCGAAGTTTCATCCTGGGGGAATGATCGGCCGTAGCATGCTGATCCGTGTCCACCAGGTCATGCGGCCACGCGAAGCCATGGCCATTGTTTTCACCGATACACCTGTGCGCGACGTGCTAAAGGCAATGACGAACGTGCGTGCCGGCGCCGCGGTTGTGACCGACGAAAATAAGAAATTGCTGGGTATTTTTACCCATGGGGATTTCGTGCGGCATTTTCAATCCGATTCAAAAATCGGCGAACGTCTGGTTGCAGACCTGATGACGTTGAACCCTGTCACAGTGCACAAGGACAAACTCGCAGTAGAAGTTCTTAACCTGCTTGAGCGTCATCGCATCGATGACCTCGTCGTGATTGATGATGACAGCGCGCCTGTTGGCATCGTCGATTCACAAGACCTGACGCGGCTGAAATTACTGTAGCGCGTTCTTCTGGGTAGCCGCCGCGGCGACTTGGTTTCGGCATCCTGCCGAAACAATCGTTTTGTTCGCGATCGCGACGAGGCTCTCGCCGGCACGCCATACCCACGTGCTACTCGGGCAGTTGCGCTTGCGCCGGGTGCGTGTAAACTCCGCGTCCCCGCGTTGAACGATTCAACAATTCAACGATTTTAACGAACGAAATCATGCCCGCAGCCAACGATCTTCGCAGAGGAATGGCCATAAAATATAATGGCAACGCCGCGATTGTGCTCGAAGTCCATCATCGCACGCCTGGAAATTTGCGCGCCTTCGTCCAGGCGATTATCCGCTACATCAATACCGGCAAGAGCGCCGATGTTCGCTTTGGATCGACCGATAAGGTGGATCTGGTCGAGATCGAGCGAAAACAGCTCGAATTCAGTTACAAGGACCGCAATGGATTTCACTTCATGGATCCTGAGACGTACGACACGATTACGTTGCAAGAGAATCTGATCGGTGAGGCCAAGGATTACCTGGTGGAAAATCTGTCCGTGCAGGTCCTCTATGCCGAGGGCAAAGCGGTGGAGGTTGAATTACCCGCATCAGTCAGCCTCAAAGTGACCGAATCCGCGGAGGGACTGCGCGGCGACACAGCGAGCAATGTAACCAAGCCAGCAACACTCGAGACCGGCAAGACCATCAATGTTCCGCTCTTCATCAAAGAAGGCGAGACGATCAAGATCGACACGCGCACTGGCGCTTACATGGGCCGCGCGTAGGGAAATGAAGTAATGCAATTGTGGGTTGAGTTCACGGCGAGCACTCCGCCACGCCAGTGCCTTGCATAGTATCGTGCGCGGTTCGGTCTTGATTTTAGCTGGTTAACTCTGCGTAATCTGCGGCAACTTTGGCTGCGAGAAAGAGAACATCGGCAAACAATCGCGGGAAGCGCAAATCCAAGCGCGGCCGGACGGTTGTCCGCAACGTCGCCCGGGCTCGAACACTCGTTCCGGTATCGGATCCGCTCACAGTGCCTACGCGCTGGGTAAAATTTATTTTTGCGATTTTCCTCCTCCCGATGTGCGCAATTCTCAGTCAGACATTTTTCACCGCATTCGCGCGCGCGGCCGTGGCGCAACGTCTTTGGGCCGGTGAAGAATTTTGGTTTTTTTCGTTGGGCGCAATTCTGTGGTTGATCACGTTTTTTGGTCTTCCGCGCCCCATCGTGGTTTATGTTTTCGGACACGAACTCACCCATGCACTCTGGGTTTGGTTGATGGGTGGACGGGTTAGCCGATTTCGTGTTGGCCGGGACGGTGGACATGTGGTTACCAACAAGGCCAACTTTTGGATCGCGCTGGCGCCTTATTTTTTTCCACTCTACAGCATCCTGGCAATCGCCATCTATGGCGCGCTCAGCCTTTTCGTGAACATGCAGCCCTACGGTCGGTGGCTGTACGCGGTGGTCGGCGCCACATGGGCGTTCCACTTCACGTTCACATGCTGGATGATTCCGAAAAATCAGACCGACCTGAGTGACCAGGGCACGTTCTTTTCGCTGGTCGTGATCTACTTGATGAACCTGCTGTTGTTAACGGTGATGCTCATTCTTGCGTCGACACAGATTACCTTTGCAGGTTTTGCGTCCGATTTACTGGTAAATCTTGGAAGCTTTGCTCGCTGGCTGGTCGACCTTTTCGGAGATCCGCGCGGTACATGGTAGCGCTGGCGTTTCACAGAAATGCCCTACAATCATCATCGCAAATTTTATAGGGCGTCTGTGTCAGACGCCTTTTGGCTATAGATTCGTGATCACGGTGAATGGCAGGATCGACATTGCATCGGCGAGGTTGACGCGTCGATCCTGCACAGGAACAGGCCGACAGGTAAAAAGATCATGCGCGTGCGCCAAGGAAAGCGTTTCTGGAATTTGGATTGCCGTGTCTTTCCACAATTGCGCCACGGGTGGAAATCCTACGCGAGATGAGAGCCGCGGCACGATGGTAACAATCCACTTGTCTGCCAGCTTCCGGGAAAAACTAACGCAGCAGTCTGCAAAGGTGCCGCTTGGGTTGATCGGCAAATAGTCGCCCTGCTGAAAGAGCTCACCGTGCGTGCGGCGAAATTGCAACACCCGATGTGTTAGAAACATTTTAATTCGACCATCAGTCCAGTTCCGCACGACATCGTGAGCGTTGGGTTTAGCGACTAATTCAAGCATTTCCTGACGCCGTTTGTAGTCAACTGGGCGCCGATTATCAGGATCGACCAGGCTATAATCCCAAATCTCATTGCCTTGATAGATATCCGGCACGCCCGGCGAAGTCAGCTTGAGCAGTAATTGAGTGAGCGAATTAACGGCGCCCAACCGCGCGATGTCTTTCGCGACCGGAAGAAATGCTGGAATGAATTTATTTCGCGAAGATGGATCCAGAATCTTTGCGACGAAATCGCGCATCGCTGTGTCCCATTCTTCATTTGGCTGAATCCAGCTGGTATTGAGTTTTGCTTCATGAAGCGCCTTGGCCATGTACGATTGGATTCGTTTGATGTAGTCCGGTGTTGCCGTCGTTTCTGGTTCGCCGTTGNCCCAACAGAGTTTGATAGAGCAGGTATTCTTCATTGCCGTCCGGAGCTTCCACACCGTCGATCGTTCGCTTCCAGCGACGATTAGAAACACGCCACCGTTGCAAGGAATGCCGCCACAGCTCCGGAATTTCAGAAATCGCCGCTATTCGAGCGCGCACGTCTTCACTGCGTTTCGTATCGTGGGTCGAAGTGGCGAGCAACGTTGCCGGCCAATTGCGCTGTCGATCAATATTGCGCTCGTGAAATGCCTCAACGCTTAGCCCAAGCTGTTGCGGCTCGCCGCCTACTTCGTTCAAGGCCGACAGTCGGTTATAAATATAGAAGACGGTGTCCTCCAGCCCCTTCGCCATAATCGGTCCCGTGGTTTGTTGAAATTTCAGCACGAAATTCGTGTGCTCCGAGCGCGCTTTGGCATCGAGATTTGGCGGAAAACGAAAGAGCAATACGTCACGAAGAAAATTGAAGGTCGATTCTTCCATGGCCGGATTGCGCCGCTTCGCGGCTGCGATGGCCTGTTCGACAACCCGCCGGTCTTCCTCGGTCACGGGCTGCACGGGTTCCAGGTACGTTCGGTAAACTGGAAAACAGGCAATCGTCTCGCGTACCGCGCGCGAGAGCGCCTCGAGCGTGAAATCGCGGTACCACCTGTTTTGCTCGGAAAGCCGGTCCAGCATGTTTCCCAGCACATCGACATCGTTGGCCAGGGACAACTTCATAATCTGCAGTTTTTTTGCATACAGCAGATGGCCAAACGGAATTGAATGACCAATAAAACGATGGAAGATTTTTGTGATGGCTGTTTCGGCTGGGGAATCAACAAGCAATTGGGTTACTTGATTCGCAAAATCGTATCCGGTGGTGCCGTGCACTCGCCAGTCTTTGCGTAGTGTTTCGGAGCCGGTGAGGATTTTTTCCGCCACCATGTAAAGGGCGCGCCCGTCTTTGGGGAGTGCAACCCCAAGTGCTTTCGCGCAGCGCTGTTGGAGTTTTTCAAAATACTCCCGCGGCAGATAAAGACCGTCGGGATGATCGATGCGAAGTCCTGTCACTGCGCCCTTGCTCACAAGCTCGAGAACGAACCGGTGAATAGCATCAAAAACTTTTGGTAGCTCGACCCTAATTGCGGCCAGGTCGTTCACATCAAAAAAACGCCGGTAGTTAATTTCTTCTGCGGCGACTCGCCAAAACGCCAGCCGATAAGACTGCGCGTTGAGCAGTTGATCCAGCGCATCAAAGCTGCGCGGATCGCTAGGCTCCCCGTTGATCTGGACAAGCGCTTTTTCAATTGCCTGCTGAACTTGTGGCGCTTCCGCGCAACGGCGCTCCAGACGGCGCTTGATGATTTCCTTTTCACGAATGCGCTCCGCGATGCGTTTTGGATCGGTTTCGGTGCGCTTTGGCAGATATTCCAGCGCCGTCAGAATGCTTTGCAGTTCCGCATAGAAGTCTTCCTCCTTATGTTCGGAGAGATTGCGCAACGCAATTTCCAGAACGTGTCGGTAAGTCCCCGGAGCGATGGGCAGGCGGCGATCGCCGTAGAACAGATAAAATGTTCCCTCTTCAAAGCGCACTTGCAGCTCACCGCGCTCGAGAACACGCCCGTATTGATCGGTCAAGATCGGCAGCAGAACTTTATCGCGGAGATCGGACTTCAGCGGCTGCCAGTCGATATCGAAATAAGGCGCGAACCTGGAGCTGGGCCCATTCTCGAGGACATCCATCCACCACTCATTGAGCGGTTCGGCAATCCCCACATGGTTCGGGACGAAATCGAGCACCTGCCCCATCGAATGCGCGTGCAAGTCGGCGACCCAATCGGCGTAATCGTCACGCGATCCAACTGCAGCGTTGAGCTTGTTATGGTCGGTAATGTCGTAACCATGCAGGCTGTCCGGGCTCGCCTGAAAATACGGCGATGCGTACACGTCACTGATTCCCAGCGCGTCGAGATACGGGACCACGTCGCGTGCTTGCGAAAAAGTGAACCAACGATTGAATTG
>QHOR01000036.1:13916-27026 GCA_003219395.1 Verrucomicrobiota bacterium
TTGAATTGCAATCGGTAGGTGCAGCTTGGAATACGCGGGTGCTGCTGAGCGGTCATGCTATATAGAATCGGACCTCATCTCAAATGATGGAATCCGCGTGACGAAGTCTGAAACTGCCAGGCGATCACCTGTTTTAGTGAATCGTGCTTCGTTCATTAATTCGTCATTCGACATTCGTGTTTCGTCATTTACCGCTACATCTTCTCAGGCACCTTGATGCCTAACAAGTCGAGGCCGCGATGCAGCACTCGCCCGGTCAGATAGCACAACGCCAGTCTTGAGCTACGCGCCGGCTCTTCCGATTTCAAAACCGGACAAGCCTCATAGAATGTATGGAAGACGTTCGCCACCTCGAAGAGGTAATTTGCCAAAATATTCGGACGAAAATCGTTTAGTACTTGCGGAACGATCTCCGCAAACTGACAGAGGCGCTTTGCCAAATTGATTTCGGCGGATTCGTTGAGACAAATTCGCATCGGCTTCCAGCCAATTTCTTTGTCGGCAGGATGCCAATTCCACGATTTGCCTGCCTTGCGGAAGATCGAGCGAATTCGCACGTATGCATTTTGTAAATACGGCGCTGTATTTCCCTGTAGCGACAACATCTTGTCCCATAAAAAAACGTAATCGGTCATCCGGTACTGTGACAGATCAGCATACTTAACTGCGCCGATTCCGATTATCTGTGCGACGTCCATTTTCTCTGGTTCACTGAGATCTGGATTTTTCTCTTCGATGATCTTGCGCGCGCGGCGGCCCGCTTCTTCGAGCAGTTCGCGCAACGGCACGTTGTCGCCTGAGCGTGTTTTCATCAGCTTGCGGTCTTCACCCAGGATGCTGCCAAATGTGATGTGGCGAAGATCGGCTTGATAACCCTGTCGCCGGGCAATTTCAAAAATCTGTTTGAAATGCAAAGTCTGCGGCGCACCGACCACGTACCAGACGCTGTCTGCTTTCAACTCGCCCAAGCGATAATCAACCGTGGCAACATCGGTGGTGGCGTAATTAAATCCGCCATCGCGTTTCCGGATGATGCATGGCTTATCGGACAACTCCGGAACATCTCGAAAGAAAACGACAACCGCGCCCTCGCTGAGCTCAGCAATTCCGGATTTGAGCAAGTGTTCGACTACTCCTGGGAGTCGGTCGTGGTAAAAACTTTCGCCGCACTGGATGTCGTAGTGGATATCTAGCAACTCGTAGACGTGCTCGAAATCCTGCATGGAGAGGGCGACGCATTCGTTCCAGATGTCGATGTTCTCCTTGTCGCCTCCCTGGAGTTTTACCAGCTCCTGACGACACGCTTCTCGCACTTGCGGATCGCTCGTCGCCAGCGCGTTTGTTTCTTTGTAAAAACGGACGATCTCCGCCAGCGGATTCTGTTGAAGCGCATCTTGATCCAGCAGATTTTTCCATCCGTAAATTACCATGCCGAATTGAGTCCCCCAGTCGCCGATGTGATTGTCTCGAATCACCTCGTGCCCAAGAAAGCTCGCGATACGCGCCAGCGCATCGCCCAAAACGATGCTGCGGATGTGGCCGACGTGCATTGGCTTGGCAACATTGGGGGATCCGAAATCAACTACGATGCGCCGCGGTGATTCTGCCTGCGAAACGCCCAGCCGTTCATCGGCGAGCATACTGGCAGTTTTTTCAGCAACGACGGCGGGACGTAACGTAAAATTGATGAAACCGGGACCTGCGACTGTTGGCGCTTCGCCGACATCGTCAACCTTGAGGTGCTCGACGATTCTCCGCGCAACTTCACGCGGACTTTCGCCCTGCTGTTTTGCCACAATCAGAGCCGCATTCGTCTGATAATCCCCGAAGCGCGGATCGGTTGCGGAAGTTAATTCGCCGGCGTTCGGAAGGCCGGCGGCGAATAAGGCGTTGGAAAGCTTCTTTGCGAGAAGTGATTGAAAAGTTTCCATTAATTCATCTTGGCTCGCGAAACAGACAATCCTGTCTGCTGCCCTGTTTTCGTCCTGGCAGGCCGGATCGCCTGCGTCACAATCTTATGAACGATCGCGGAAGATCGACAAAATTTCGTCAGCAGATTTTGCGCTGGCCAGGCTCTCGCGCACAGAGCGATCGTTCAAAAATTTTGCGATCGATGCGAGAGTACGCAGGTGCGTTTGAAATTGATTTTTTGGGACGATGAAAAGCACGACGAACTTCACCGGGGCATTATCCAGCGCATCAAATTCGATGCCGGTCGTGGATCTTCCGAAGGCTGCCACCACTTCCTCGAGCCGATCGGAAGAGCAATGTGGAATGGCGATTCCAAACCCAATGCCTGTGCTCATTGTTTCCTCGCGCTGTTTCAATGAAGCGAGAATTGGATCGCGGTCTTCCGTTTTGATCTTGTTGAGACGAACGAGGAGATCGATCAGTTCAACGATCGCGGCCCAACGCTCGGTCGCTTTCATCTCTGGGATGATTTGCTCGACAGAAAGTAAATTGGCCAACGACATGCGAATTCCCGGTACGGGAGGGGAAGCTTAGCGGGAGCGTCTAAGTTGACAAGCGAGATTTGCCACGTTGGCCGTGTGCCTCACGTCACATCTTTTCGCGAACCTTGTAATTCAATCGCCGCGACAGCAACCATCGCACGCCGAACATGTCGATCGTGGCGCGCAGGGCGCGATTGCCAAGACCGTACTTGCTTTGGCCGAAGCGTCGCGGGCGATGATTCACCGGAACTTCGACCAGCCGGTAGCCGGCGGCTTTGACCAGCGCGGGAATGAAACGGTGCATGCCCTTAAATGGCAGCAGCGTACTCACGCACTCGCGCCGCATTGCTTTAAGAGTGCAACCGGTGTCGCTCACGCCGTCTTTCGTGTAGCGGCTGCGCACGGCGTTTGCAATCCGACTCGTCGCGCGCTTAACGAGCGTATCCCGGCGCTGGACGCGATGGCCGCAAACGAGATCTGCACCGCGCCCAATTTCAGCGAGCAGTTTTGGGATGTCGGCAGGATCATTCTGTAAATCGCCGTCAATGATCACCACAGTCGCCCCGCGCGCTGCTGTAAGACCGGCATAAATTGCCGCGCTTTGCCCGGAATTCTTCTCGAAACGAATAAGCCGAATATTTGGCGCGGCTTCGATCCGATCCGCCGTGCGATCGACCGACCCATCATCGACGAAGATGATTTCGTAATCGAATTCCTTCAGCGCAGCGCTCAGCTCGGTTTGCAGAATGGAGATGTTCTCTTCTTCATTGAAGAGAGGCACGATGACCGAAATTTCCGGAGAGCTTATCATTTGCATCCTGCGTATCTGACAAATACCGCGCGACGTAGTATTGGACACGACTCAACTCGAATGAAGTAAGGAACCGGACTCGCGGAGCGTGTACACTGTGTTCTGAACGCGATCAAAAGCGTTTGTGTGAGGTCCTTCGCTGCGCTGAGGATGAGCAATATGGGGAGCTTATTTCTCATAGGGGAAGAGTGCGGTAATTTCGACAGAGAAAGATTTGCCAGGTTCGCAGCAATTTCCCGTAGCGCGATACTTGTATCGTGCCGATCAAATCCGTCGATTGAAAGCCAGCCTTGATATTGTGCGGCACGCGTTGTTTTTTGCCGTCTCGAACGAAGAGCGCGTCACGTCCAACGAACAGATTGACGCCGCTTTCTTCAGTATAAACTTCGCTCTCTGGACGCGGCGCGCCTGATTTTAGCTCAACGAATTCATCATAGCGCGGCCAAAACGAGAATTGATTCACCATGTCCTGAGACTCGGGAATGTAAACCGGCGGATGCCCCGGGCCCTCGGATCGTTTGTCGCGCAGGTAAAAGGAGATTTCCGAAGCCCGATCACGCGCGTCAGCAATAAGAAAGAGTTTTTCGCCTAATTTTGTTTCGACATCATTGCGCATTGTTTCCAACGCGCTGGTGGCGCTTTTCCATCCACGCATTCGGTCGCTTGGGTCGCTTCGCTGGAACTTGTACCCGAGCACGCGCAGCAAGTCTGTATCGAGAGCCACGGCGCTCATGGTCAATCCAATCAGTATCGCGATCGCTGCGCCCAATCGTAAAAGAGGACTCGCCTCGAGACGCTCCCACCAATAATAAATTGCCAGCAGTCCAAAGCCGAGAAATGCCAGCCCATCCCAATTTGGCGCCGCAGCCTTGTTTAAGGATAGAAACAAATAGAAGAGAAACACGGGCAACCCAAACCACATCAGGAACAGAACCTTGAATTGCTGGTTCACCCGCTGCCAGCTCCCGATTACGCCCCAGGCCAATGCCAGGAATAGAAGTGGCGAATAGGCCAGAAAATGTTGGCCAACGAATGAAAGAATTTCGATAGGATGCAAACCAAAGCCGTGCTCGATACCGCCGCGCGATCGCAAATGCGCAAGCGTGACCCAGGCGTGCTGTGTGTTCCACAAGATCGGCGGCACCGTGCAAACAGCGAACAGACCTAGCAATAGATAAAATCCGGGACGCTGGAATTCGTGCCTGAGCCGGGGCGCCAGAGCCAGCACCAATACAATCGAAACAAGCTCAAGCGCGTTGGTGTATTTGGAAAGAAACCCCAGTCCAATGAGAAGTCCGGTCAACGGCCAATGCCAGGAGAACCTGGGGCTTTTTTCCAACGCAATCCAGAAGGTGAACATCGCCGCAAGCCAGAAAAAGATCGACAACGCGTCAATGGTCATCACAAACGCGCCGATGTTAAAAATGGGCGTAACATTCAGCGCAATGACGGCAATCAGTCCGGCAGTGGCGTTGAACAGGCGGCGCGCAAAATAAAACAGCAGGAGACTCGTGCCTGCTGCGAGCAAAGGACTGAAAAAACGCACTCCGAATTCGTTCGCTCCGAAGATCGCGGTGCTAGCGCGAATCGCGAAAGCGATGCCTGGCCCTTTGCTGAAATATGCCGGAGCAAGTCGCTCGGACCACATCCAGTAATGCGCTTCATCAAATTCGAGATCGGTTGTCGCCAGCATTGACAATCGAATCACCGTTAGAGCGGCTATAAAGAGCCAGACCGCGCGCGTTGTGCTCATATGGAACGTTGCGGCACGTCTGGCGGTCGCGTCCCGATGTTGGAATCGGCAAACAAACTTGGATGCTGGGCAAAAAGCCGCGGCATCGATCTGCGGGCTGCGCTCCTCCAGATTAGTTCGAACAAGCCGAGCAGAAGCAGCGCTTCGCCACCAGCCAGGAAGAACGTGGCGATCACGTCGGTTGGCCAATGTGAACCCAGATAAATTCGCGAATAACCAACGGCTAAGGCTACGAGCCAATAGAGCCACCCCCACCGTCGGTAAAAAAGCGTGCAAAAAACTGCAATCACACTGTTGGTGGTTACGTGTCCCGAGGGGAACGATGGTCCCGATCGATTGCGGTCTGATGAATCCGAAAACCGAACAGTTGGTTTTTTAAATAGCGTGAGAAAAGCCGGACGCGTTCGTTGCATTTCCACCATCCGCACATTTTGCACCTGCTTTGGCCGACGGCGATCGACTGCAGATTTTAGCATATCGACGAATTGATCCGTAATCAGCAGGGATATGACCAGACAGATGACGAACGCACGCGCTCTAAATCCGCCAAAAAAAAGCACGCCGATTCCGGTCGTGACGAACAACGGTTCCCAAATCGAGCTATTGCTAAGGGCCGCCATGAACAAGTCGAGCACCGGACTGGTCCATTGTTGGTTAAAAAGGTGAAGTAAAGCTTGATCCAAGTTTTAAGCTTTAAGCGTTAAGTTTTAAGTGTTGTTCGCGCACATCATCGGCCTAAAGCTTAACAGTTAAAACTTAAACCTCGTTTTTCCCATGCGAAAACTAGTCGCAATCTATTTTGGGCTGACGGTATGGACTTTTGCCGAACCGCTGCCTTCAGCCAAAGACATTCTTGCATCCGTGCGCATGATGGAATCGAGACAGCAAATCGATCTTCAGGGCCAACTTCGCCAGGACAATGTTGTAATTCCATTTCACCTCGTCCAAAACGGGCCGGTCATTAGTTATTCATTCGCGAATCCCGAGGAGGTTTTGCAACTGCGTCTCGGTGAAAACAGTTCGCGTCTCGATCTGGTGACCGGCGGCGGCAGCGAGCAATTTGCGGCATCGAAGCTCAAACAAAAAATTCGCGGGACTGGCGTGACGTACGAGGATCTGGCGTTCAAATTTCTCTACTGGCAGACCGCGCGCGTTTTAGGCGAGGAAAGTGTTCGCACGCGGAATTGTTGGAAACTGCAACTGCGCGCGCCGTCGCGCGACTCGCAGTATTCGAACGTGCTGCTGTGGGTCGACAAGGCGAGCGGCGCTCTAATGCGGATGGAGGGCTACGATTGGAATGCTCAACTGGCGAAGCGTTTCGAAGTCGTCTCGGCGCAGAAAATAGAAGGCCGCTGGTTTCTAAAACAGATGCGCATTGAAGAACTCCAGCCTGGCACCAGCCACGTGCTATCGCGAACCTATCTCGAGATTAAAAGATAGCGGCACCGTTCATGCCAGGCCGTCAGGCCTGATCCACTCATTAATGGATATCCATCTTTTGATGCAAGAAAATCGGGAGAGCCGCGCCTAATCGCGTTCTCTCCCGATGAAATAATTCCCGCCGTCAGCGCGGCGCGCGATGCTCGCCGGATTTGGCGCCGCTCACTACCAGCCTGCGGCCGAGAAATTCCTTATCGTGCAATTCTTCCACCGCGCGTTTCGCTTCCTCGATCGTTTGCATCTGTACAAACGCGAAACCTTTTGAGCGTTGGTTATGGCGGTAACTGACAACTTCTGCATTTTGAACGTGTCCAACTCCGTTGAACAACTCAAACAGATCGCTCTCGGTTGCATCGAAGGACAAGTTGCCAACGTACAGACGCGGCGAACTGACTTCAATCCGTTCAGGTTTACGTGCCGATCGCGAAGGCTGCGCATCGTTGCGTGCCGGGCTTGCTTCTGCCTTCGTTGTGCCATTTCCAAAAAATGCGGCAATCCGCTGCCAGAATGTCTTTTTTGGCTCCTTCGTTTGCTCTCGCTGACGACGCGCGGGGCCGTTGCCACGGCGTCGGGAGCCGCCGCGCGAACGCTGCGAGCGTCTCCCAGTTGAATAAGAGTTCATGTTGATCCTTATGTTTAGTCCATTTTTTGTTTGGGCGGAGCGTCCCAAAAGCATTCGGGACACCGTCCGCAGCGCGCCAATCATCCAGAGCCCATTCAAGCAAGGCACTCTGCGACGCCGTTGGAAACTCCGCCTCGTCCAGCCGGGATTTAGCTTGTCTTAAACTACGAGCCTGCGCAGTCAACCAACGAAGCAGTCTGGGCGCAAAAGATCGCACCGTGGCATGCAAAAATCTGAATCGTCTTAGAAAACGGAGGCTCGGAAAACCGAACAAGAATCCCGCCATCTCGGCGCAATTATGGCGTGCTTCGCGCGCGTTTGCAAGTGGGACAAGAAATGACGAGGGACGAATGTGGAATGAAGGATGACGAATTATGAAATTCGCTCAGCAAGATCGAAACGTTTTTCAGTTTCCTTCGGCATTCGTCATTTGGATTTCGTCATTGCGTCGCGGATCGAGTAGAGCCGCGACTTGGCGTATTCCCTTGGGCGTTCGCCGCGAATTGGACGAACAAACGATCGCAGCTCGCGTCCACGTAGTTTTGGCTGATAGCCGAATTCCGGCATCAGATCGCGGCAATGCCATTCCACCCAACCAATTTCGTCTGGGGACAGTTCGCGCTGCCAGCGCGTTGCCGGTTCGGGACTGATCTGCGAAAAATTAATCCGGGCTGCTGAGTTACCGCTCCAAAACCGCCCCACCTTTGTCGGTGTCAGTACCGTTTCCCGGTCGAAATTGATCTCGAGATAAGCGCAGACCGCTTCCATCGTTTTGGCCGGTTCGCAGACCAATTGTTCATACGGCACCACAAGGCCAGGAACTTCACCGTTCCGCACACGCCTGGCCAGTCGTGCGGCGACCAGCCAGTGGGCGATTACGTAATAGGTCGAGAACCTTCCCGTTTGCCTTGTTTTCTCCAGCGCGATCTGCGCGGCCAGAATGGCACGAGGATCGCGAATGGTAATCAGAATTTTTGCGTGCGGAAAACGTCGCAGAATTTTGGAAACGTGATTGCGATTGGCTGGAGTTTTTTCCACCCAGCGCCTAATGGTGTCGAGCGGACGCTCCAGTGCTGCCGCGTACGCCTTGACCATTAGCACGAGCAGATCTTGCTGCTCATTAGCGGCATCGAACGCTGATCGCTTGAATGTTTCGAGGAATTTCTCGCGTGGGAACGTCGCATAGTTCCGTTTGCCCCATTTGCATGGCCCGCCGAACAGCACATTGGACAGCGACTGTTTGGTCAAATAATCGAACTGTGCCCGGCGACCGCGTGGCGCGTACTTTGTGAGGACTGTGGGGAAATAGGCGGTTTCTTCAGGCAACACGAGCAACTCGGGATGATTATCGAGTAACGCCACTAGAAGTGTGGTGCCGGATTTCGCCTGGCCCGCGATAAAGCAAGCCCGCTGCTCGAATGGCAGAATCTCCATTGTATCAGTCAGTCTTTGAGTTCGTTGCCGTTTCACAATGTTGCGCGTTGTGATTCTCTGCGCAATTGAGGGCGCTTCACTTCTTCAGGACGACAAGGCGTTCACTTCACGTACCGTAAAAACCACTCGATGAAACGCGGCAGTCCTTCGCTCAACCGAGTGGTGGGCCTGTAATTGAGCAGTTTTTTCGCCTTCGAAATGCTCGCGCAAGTGAGGGCCATATCGCCGAGTTGTTCCGGCAGTTGGTTGATCCTGGCTTTCTTTCCAAGCGCGTTTTCGATTGCGACGATCAGGTCTTTCAGCTGGATCGTCTCGTTCTCCCCCAGATTAAAGATATCGAACAGCGGACCTTGGTATTGAAGCGCGGCCATCGTTCCCTGAATTATATCATCAATGTAAGTATAATCGCGTCGCGTTGTGCCGTCGCCAAATTGGTCGATTGTCTGGCCGGCATAAATCCTGCGAGTGAATCGATGAATCGCCAGGTCGGGTCGTTGCCGCGGACCGTATACAGTGAAGTAACGAAGTGCTATTACGCGCAACTGGTAAAGATGCGAGTAGGTAGAGCAGAGAAATTCGCCTGCAACTTTTGTCGCAGCGTAGGGACTCAACGTCTGACTCAAGTGTTGATCCTCAGAAAAGGGTGCGATTTTCGACGCTCCGTAGACGGATGAACTGGAGGCAAAGATGAATCGCTGGGCGCCAGTCGCGCGCGCAGCTTCCAGCAAATGCAATGTGCCAAGGAGGTTAGCCTCGTAGTACAGTTGCGGCTGTTGAATTGAGGGTCGAACACCGGCGCGAGCGGCCAGATGCGCGATCACGTCAAATTTCTCGCGCTGAAACAAACTCCGCACTGCCGCGCCATCTCGCAGATCGACACGGTGAACAGTCACATCTTTGTCCAGACCAGCGATGTTTGTCTGCTTGATTTGCGGATCGTAGAAATCGTTGAAGTCATCGAGGATGGCGACGTTGTGTCCTGCCACAAGCAAGTGTTCAACAAGATGCGAGCCAATGAAACCGGCTCCGCCTGTGACCAGGATTGTCATGACGCTAACTTAGCCACAGATGAACACGGGTGGACACAGATTTTGTGTCGAACCCCAATGCTGTAAGGCATTTCTCTAAAACGATCCGACGTCTGGCTCCAATGCTCTACAGTTTAAAAATTGCGCCAGTGCCTCAGCAGATAAATCCAGTTTAACAGAAGAGCCAAGATGATCGCGACGCGGACGAATATTTTTGCCCGTTGGGTGGAGAAACAAATCCGCAAGCGTGGACCGCGCTTCGCTAGAGTCACAAAGGCGTAGAGATCAAATGCTGCCACGCCGCAGAGTACCGCGAACACGAGGGGATTCCATTTCAACGCAGCCAGAAAGTGACCCTGAAAAAATTGGATCCCACACCGCGTCATGCCACACGTGACGCATGGCAAACCGGTAATCTCATGAAACATGCAGAGCGGCCATGGCAAACCAGCGGTTAGCCACGCTGCCGCCAGGCCCAGCGATACAAGCGAGACGCTTAGCCAGATTAACTCGTGATCGATTTCACCAGGAGCAAGAGACCGGATGCGTAGCCGCATTTACTCTACTCAATGATGTGACGCGCTCCAAGCGCCCAATCCACCGAACATCAATGCAATGAGCAATACGCCCCCGCAGCAAACAATCAGCGGCAGGAAAATGGCAAGAACCGCGCGGCCGGTGTCGGTCTCATGGGCACGCGCCAGTCCGATGCAGTTGCAAACAAGCGCCCAAACGCCGGCAATCACTCCCCCACAAATCGGGATCATCTGCAAAGGACCAGTGGAACCTTGAGAGAAGGCAATGACGCGGAAAGTCGTTTCGAATGAGTGGTTCGCGCCGCCGACTATCATCAGGCACACATGCACGATCGCACTGCCGATGAACAATCCCATTACGATGAACAACGGCACCAAAACAATAAACATGGCTGAGCCTCCCATCCCAGTCATCGCGGAGAACGTGTCGTGACGATTCGCAAAGAAGCCGACCGACTGTAAGCCCAATGAGAATAGAATCGACACGATCCCTCCAAGGCATCCGCCAATAAGCGCATAAATAAGCGGCTCGCCCAACCCGCCTTCGCGTTTCATAACCGTAAACGCCTCGCCCGGTTTTGTGAGCACCGTAATCACGGTCTCCACAAACGCATTGAAAAGGCCGCGTTCTCGTCGCTCTTCCCACGGCAGGCCGGTACGGGACCCGGCCACTGCGGAGGTTGCGTCTGCGCCGACTTGCGGGGGCGGTGCAGCAGGCGCCGTAATACCCGACTCTGCGAACTGCGAAAGCGGCTGCCAGTTTGCCATTCCTTCTCGCCAGGCGATGTCTGTTGGAACGAAGCGGCCAGTATTTAGACCTTCCCGAACTTCTTCCTCAGAAAAAATGCCCAAACTTGTTGCGGCACGATTTACGTGAATCATCGCCATAATGCGCTCGTTCTAACGAGGCGCGACCCGAGGGGCAAGTTAAATGGTTAAAAGAGCAGAGAGTTACAAAAGCCAGCCCTTTTAATTATTTAATTTTTGGTTTTTCTACTTTGTCCAGCGCCCGCCAGAAATACCAGGCCGCCACTGAGCGGTACGGGCGCCATTTTTCACCGAGCTTCATCAGCTGTTGCGGGGTGGGGAGTTTTCGGCGTCGGAAAGTTTTGGCGAAACCTTTACGCACACCGTAATCATCAACGGGCCAGACATCCGGCCGGCCGAGATCGAAGAGCAGAAGCATCTCCACCGTCCAGCGACCAATGCCGCGCACCGCCGTCAGCCTGGCAATAATCTCATCGTCGCTCATGCGAATGAGCGCGCGACCATTCGGCACTGTGCCGTCAATCGTTTTTGCCGCCAGATCTTTTAAGGCGGCAGTTTTTGCACGAGATAGACCGGCAGCGCGAAGTGTTTCGTCTGGCGTTCCGACAATTTCTTCGGGATCCAGCCACTTTCTTCTCGGGTAAAGAGCTCGGACCCGTCCAAAAATCGTCGCAGCAGCTTTGCCACTCAGTTGCTGGTACGCGATGGATTCGGCAAGTGCATCAAACGGTCGAATGGACCCTGCCGGTGTGATGTTGTATCGGCGGGAGCGGGCAATCAACTCAGCCATTCGCGGGTGACTAGCTCTCAGAAGCTGGTGTGCGTGTTTGTGGTTCATAAAACTCGACCTACCATTTAGCGGGCCGGGTCAGCGCGAATAAATAATCTCGCTTCCAATCACTGTCATTTCATTCCGCGTTGCAAGAATCTCCATTTCAGGAATTTTCATGATGTCGGCAGAGAGAACGGTGAAATCGGCCAGTTTGCCAACTTCGATCGAGCCCTTGTCTTTTTCTTGGAATGCGGCGTAGGCCGGCCAGATGGTAAACATTTTCAACGCGTCTTCACGCGAGACGGCCTGCTCGGGATGCCAGCCTTCGCCCGACGCCCCTCTAACGCTTTTGCGCGCAACAGCAGCGTAGAATTCTGTCATTGGCTCGCCACGTTCGACTGGCGCATCCGAACCGCCTGCGATTATGCAGCCGCTCTTGATGAAACTTTGCCACGCATACGCGCCGAGGAGACGATCTATTCCAAGTCGAGCCGGAGCGAAAAAGAGATCGCTGATGGCGTGGGATGGCTGCATGGAGGGAATCACACCGAGTTGGGCGAATCGGGGAATATCGGCCGGATCGACAATCTGTGCGTGCTCTACGCGCCAGCGGGGTTCACGAATTTTTCGCTCGTCGGGCGGCACCGCTTTGAAGGCCTGTTCGTAGAGGTCGAGAATCAAGCGATTGGCGCGATCGCCGATTGCATGTGTTTCCACCTGAATACCGCGGCGCAGCGCTTCTTCAAACATCGGCCGCAGGTCCTCGGCTTTCTCCGTGAGAAAACCAGAAGTTTCGGGCGCGTCGCTGTACGGTTTCAATAGCGCCGCGCCGCGAGAGCCCAGTGCGCCATCGAAAATCACCTTGATGGTACGCTGCGTGAAATGCTGCTCGAAGGCATTGACGGTCGCTCCGTCACGCAAGAAATTCTTCGCGTCCTCACCCGGGCCGTAGACCGCATTAACAAAACGAATTTTAACTTTTCCGTTTTCGAATGCTTTACGGATAAGCTCAATATCGTCTTTGTGGCTGCCGGCGTTCTGGATCTCGCACCAGCCAAGTTTGATCTCGCGTTCAACTCCGCGCAGTAGTGCCTCTTCACGCTCGCTTTCAGTCAGTTTGGGAACGTTCCTCGCGACAAGATCCTGCGCGTTATCGAGCAGCATCCCGTTCGGCTCGCCGTTCTTTTTTAGAATTTGTCCGCCAAATGGATCCGGGGTCTTTTCGTTGATTCCGGCGATTTTTAGCGCGGCCGAATTGGCAATGGAGGCATGCCCATCCGCACGCGTGAGAAATACAGGATTTTCCGGCGCGATTTTGTCGAGATCCTGGCGCGTTGGAAATTGCGGCGGTTTCCAAAATGTTTCAATCCAACCGCGGCCAGTGATCCATTTACCGGGGTTTGTTTTGTTGATGCGCCCCTTCACTCTGGCCAGGAAATCTTCTAGTGAATTTGTGCCTTCCAGGTTTAAGTGCATTTCGCGCTCGCCGATCC
>QHOR01000037.1 GCA_003219395.1 Verrucomicrobiota bacterium
CAAAACGGTTTGATGATCTCGCCGCGGTGTTATCGCAGCGCCCTGCTGCTGGTGTCGCGCAAAAAGCCGATGTGCAGATTATTGAAGCCAACGCGATTGCGTTAAAGCGCAGGCCAATCGAGGCGCAGCGCGAGATGCAGAGTGCGATTTACGAACTAAATCAACTGCGCGGCGCGCGGATTGATTCGACGGCGGCGCTACCGAACCTCGACCTGAAACTTGAGCCGCTTCCAAGCGTTGCGACGCTTCTGTTCAATGCACGCGAGCGTAATTACGACGTTCGTACCCATGTGGTAGAGTTGGAGCAGCAAGGGTACAAAGTGAAGCTTGCACTCAACGAACGGTGGCCAGCGGTGCGGGTCGGCCCATTTGCCCATAACGAGCGCGCCGATACGAACGAATATCAATTCGGAGTAAGCGTGTCACTGCCGTTGCCTCTTTGGAATAAAAATGCCGGCAGGATTCAGACTGAAAAAGCGCGCGCGAGCAAGGCTGAGGCCTCGCTCGTCACCCTAATTCGCGAGGTAGAACGCAAGGTCGCTGACGCTGAATTTCTTTACCGGTCCCGCCGCAAAGAAGCGCAACAATTGCAGGCATCGATCTTACCGCAGATGCGCCAGACGGCTGAAGCGGCTGATCGCAACTACAGAGAAGGCGCGGTTTCTATTTCCACTTACACGGAATTGCAAAAGCAATATCTGGATTCCATCGACGCGCTGAGCGCAGCACGAGCAGCGGCAATCGATGCACGCCAGCAATTGGAACAGCTCACGGCGATGCGGTTGGACTCGGAGAAGCGCAATGATCGATAAGATCCTGGAATTATCATTGCGACAGCGCGCGTTCGTATTGCTGGCAGCGCTCGCTCTCGTTTGCATCGGCCTCTGGTCGGCAACTCGCCTGCCGGTTGATGCAGTTCCAGACATCACTGGAGTGCAGATCCAAATTAATACGGAAGTGCCGGCGCTGGCCGCGGAGGAATCGGAAAAATTAGTGACCCAGCCCATCGAGATCGAGATGGCCGGATTGCCTGGAATTGAAGAGATGCGTTCCCTGACAAAGTTTGGCTTGTCGCAGGTCACGCTTCAGTTCTCCGACAACACGGACGTTTATCGCGCGCGCCAGCTTGTGACCGAGCGACTGCAAGCGGCGGTGGAGCGTCTGCCACACGACGTTGCACCGAAGCTCGCACCGATCAGCACCGGGTTGGGTGAAATCTTTTACTACAACGTCTCCTATAAGCCGGGCGCAAAAAAACCCGCAACGCTTCGGGAGCAGTTGTTCCAGTTGCGCGAACTCCATGATTACACCATCAAACCACTGCTGCGGACCGTGCCGGGTGTGGCTGAGGTTAATGAAAGCGGCGGATATGAACGGCAGTTTGTGATTCAGCCGCGCCCGGAAGCCCTGGAGCGAAGCGGAATGACTTTCAGCGAGCTGGCTGATATCATCGCCGCGAATGTCGAGAACGCAGGCGGCGGCATTATCAGCCGCGGCGGCAACCAGTTGAGCATCCGCGCAGTGACGCGGGCGAACAGTCTTGAGGACATCGCGAATCTGCCGGCGAAGTTTGCTGCCGGCGTCAAGCCATTGCTGGTTAAAGATCTCGCCGATGTGAGTTACGGTTCACGCATTCGCACCGGCGCAGCCACGATCGATGGAGAGGAAACAGTCATCGGCGCAGCGATGATGCTGGCCGGCGAAAACAGCCGCGAAGTCGCCGAACGAGTAAAAGGACGCTTGGCCGAGATTCAGGAGAAGCTACCGGAAAACGTTCAAGTTCAGCCGCAATACGATCGCTCGATTTTGATTAACAAGACCATTGGTACCGTGAGTAAGAACCTTTTTGAAGGTGCAGTCCTTGTGATTGCATTGCTCTTTGCATTGCTCGGGAATTGGCGCGGTGCGCTCATCGTCACGATGGCGATACCGCTTTCATTCCTGTTCGCGTTGACGGGAATGGTGAACCTTGGCGTGTCGGGGAACTTGATGAGTCTGGGCGCGGTGGACTTCGGTATGCTGATTGACGGAGCAGTGGTGATTGTTGAAAACGTGGTGCGGCAACTCGGAAATCGCCAACGCGAACTCGGCCGAAGGCTGACCAGCGAAGAACGACGTGAGCTTGTGCTCGCCGCAAGCAAGCAGGTCGCAAACCCGATGTTTTTCGGCGTCGTCATTATCACTATCGTTTACGTACCGATCCTTGCTCTCACTGGCATCGAAGGAAAAATGTTTCATCCGATGGCGGTGACGGTGATGCTCGCACTGACGGGGGCGCTTATTCTCGCGTTGACGTTAATGCCGGTGCTTTGCTCGTTCCTACTACGCGGCCGCCTAGGCGAGGACGATAATTTTATCATTCGCGCAGTCAAAGCGATCTATGAGCCGATGCTGCGTGTCGCGCTCGCGGCGCGCTGGCTGGTGGTGCTGGCGGCAATCGCTATTTTCGCCGGCTCGGTCTGGCTCTTCACTCATCTCGGAGCGGAGTTTGTGCCAAAGCTAGATGAAGGGTCGATCACGTCGATGCTGTACAAACCGGTCGAGATGAGTTTAGATGAATCAGTGCGCACCGATCTCCAACTGGAAAGGACATTGCTTCGTGAATTCCCGGAAATCACCCGCATCTTTACCCGCATCGGAACGAGTGACATCGCAACGGATCCGATGCCGCCGAACGAATGCGACGTTTACATTTTTTACAAACCAATTGACCAATGGCCCAAAACTGCCGGCCGTCCCCGCAACAAAGCCGAGCTCAATTCGCAGATCGATTCCACGCTGAAGAAGCTGGATCCGAATTACAAAATTCTTTTTTCACAACCTATCGAGGAACGGTTTAACGAAATGCTTGAAGGGACCAAGGCAGAACTGGCCGTCAAGATTTTTGGAGATGATTATGCGGTGCTTGGAAAACTCGCTGACCAAATCAAAGAAATTCTCGAGAAAACGCCCGGTGCTGAAGAAGTTGAACACGAAACCGAGGGTCGCCGACCACAGCTTCTAATCGAAGCCAGACACGACGAACTGCAACGTTATAGTTTGTCCGCCAGCGAAGTGAATAAGGCGGTTGCCGCCGCGCTTGCCGGCAAAGTCGTCGGAACGGCCATCGATGGAGAAAAGCGCTACGATATCGTGGTGCGAATGCCGGAGGAAATTCGCGCGAATGATGAAAAGATTCGGCAGCTACCATTGCGGGTGGGTGATCACGGATTGGTTAAGATGGGACAAGTTGTCAATCTCAAGACGGTCGAAGTCGTCGAACCGATTTTCCGCGATGAAGGGCATCGCCGCGCCGCAATATTGGTCAACTTAGATACGAGCGACGTGGAAGGATTCGTTCGAAACGCGGAGCAACGTATTAAGCAACAGGTGAAAATGCCGGACGGTTATTTTGTGGAATTCGGTGGCCAGTACAAGAACCTGCAGCAGGCCCGGACACGTTTGATGGTGGTCGTGCCAGCCGCCCTCGCACTGATTTTCATCCTGATCTATCTCGCCTTCGGCAGCATTCGACAGGCGCTTTTCGTTTACACCGGAATCCCGCTCGCCGTGACGGGTGGCGTGCTCTCGCTTTGGTTACGCGGAATGCCATTCAGTATCACCGCTGCGATTGGATTTATAGCTTTGAGCGGCGTCGCTGTGCTAAACGGGTTGGTTATGATCAGTTACTTCAATGAACTTCGCCAGCAAGGTCGCAACGTGCGCGAAGCGGTGATCGAGGGCTCACTGACGCGGCTCCGGCCAGTGCTCATGACGGCGCTCGTGGCCAGTTTCGGTTTTGTGCCGATGGCCATCGCCACTGGCACAGGTGCCGAAGTGCAACGTCCACTCGCCACTGTTGTTATTGGCGGAATCCTCAGCTCGACATTTCTCACCTTGATCGTCTTGCCTGTTTTGTACGCCTGGTTCGAACGCGAAGGAGGGCCGGCGGAAAAACGAGCCGAACCGTCAACACCAAAGTTCGAACCCGCACTTACCTCATAAGACATGCTGACTTCGATCGAAATGACATAGTAACAGCAATGTCGATTTTACTTTTTCGCATTGCAGCCGCGCTTTGTTTTCTTGCCGTCGGGCTGGGCGCTTTCGGAGCGCATAGTCTCAGGGAAACACTCGAAACCCACGGAATGCTCGACGTTTGGAATAAGGCTGTATTTCATCATTTCGTCCACGCACTTGCGCTTCTGGTGCTTGCACTTTTCGGTGTTCCGAATCGTGGCGCATGGTGGGTACTCTTTGCCGGTGTCTTCATTTTTAGCGGCAGTCTGTATGTGATGGCGCTGACAAATGTTCACTGGCTCGGAGCAATTACGCCCGTCGGTGGTTTGTGCTTTCTGGCAGGCTGGGCGTGGCTGGCAATTGCGCCAAAATGATAGCGGCGTCAGTGCGCAGACGCAGTTGAAGTATTTCTCGTGCTCCCGATCGTGCTCATGCTTCTGATCTATAGGATTGAGCAGGAGCAGGACATTTGAGGATACATTCGGGGGCTATACAGATCGGAGAGCGCTTGTTCTAGCGCATTGCCTGCTGATATACTCCCAGCCTGATGTTTAGCGCAGTGTCCGAGGCGGAACGGGACGCGATCACGGCAATCGCATTCGTTGGAACGTTTTTTGTCACGCTCGGGGTGGGCCGCTTTTTAAAACGACGCGCGGGTGTGCGGCTTGGGCTGCTGTTCCGGCTCTTCTGCCTCATGCTGGCATTCTATGTGGCCATCGCCGTTTACGGCGTCCACGCCTCTTGGCGAAATCATATCGGCGCAGCTGTGGTCTTATTAAGCACGGCGCTGGTTGTTGCACTGGTCAACCGATACGTGTGGGATCTTTATTACGAAAAGAAGCGCCAGACGACGATTCCGCATTTTCTTCGTGAGGTTGTCGGCGGAATCATTTTCCTGGTTGTACTACTTTTTGTCCTAAGTTACGGCTACCATGCCGAAGCACAGCTAAAAGGAGTGCTAGCAGGCTCTGGCGTTGTCGCAATTATCCTCGGTTTCGCCGGTCAGAATTTTTTTGCGGGAATTATCGGTGGCATCGCGATCCAGCTTAATCGCCCTTATAAAGTCGGGGATTGGTTGCAGGTCGGCGAGCGCTTTGCCCAGGTGATGGAGATCAACTGGCGTTCGACGCGACTGCGCACCAACGATGCCATCTATCTCGACATCCCAAACAACGAGATGGTGAGCCACACCATCGTCAATCTCCATTACCCGACCGAAGTCCATGCCATGCGGATTCGCGTTGGAGTTGAGTACAAAAACCCGCCCAATCGCGTAAAAGATGCCCTTTTCCGAGCGGCTTCGACTGCGGAGGGCGTTCTACCGGAACCAAAGGTAAAGGTGTTTCTGGTCGACTTTGCCGATTCCGCAGTGATCTACGAAATCAAGTACTACATGGGCAATCACGCCAGAATCAACGAAATCAATGACGCAATCCGCACCAATGTCTGGTATGAGCTCAAGCGCCAAGGCATCACCATTCCCTTCCCGATCCGCACCTTGCGCGTGGAACGCAAAGCGGCCGCACAGTTACAGGAAGACCATCAAGAGGCTCGGGCGATTCTGCGCGCCGAAGCGCTATTTGAATGCCTGTCGGATGACCAGCTTGATAGTCTGGTAAGGCAGTCGCGCGTCAATCATTTCGGTCGCGGCGAGCGTGTGATCAGGGAAGGCGCCGAGGGCGATTCCATGTTCATTTTGTTGCGCGGCGCAGCGGAAGTTTCGATCGCGAAAAATGGAGCTTCGATTCCCGTGGCGAAATTGAGAGCGCCCGATTGTTTCGGCGAAATGTCTCTTCTGACCGGTGAACGACGAACAGCGACGGTGCGCGCCGAGACCGATTGCCAGGTGATGGAGGTCGGTAAGCCAGTCATGGCAGAGGTGCTCCGCGCGTCGCCCGACTGCCTCGAACGACTTAGCGAATTGCTGGCAAAACGAAAAATAGAAACCGAAGGAGTGCTCAAACAGGCGGTTTCCCAGACCCAAAACGAGAGAAAAGAGCGCGAATACCGGGCCACCTTCCTGCACCGTTTGCGAACGTTTTTCGAGCTGTAACGGCGCGTTGTTCGTCATCGCCCGCCTTCAAGGATATTCCGAGCGATCATCGCGAGGCCCGCAGGCGGCGAGGGATCTGACAAAGCTGAAGCGCGTCACGCTTACGTTTGTTTGGTGTCTTGGCAATTGCGACGTCCCTCACTTTGTTCGGGCCACAAGATGGAGTCGCAAATAACGAATTGCCAGTGGATGAAAACCCACTAAAGTCCCCAGCTTTCAGCCGGAGCATTATGAGTCTTTTACTTGGCCTAACGATCCTCAATTCAGGCGTGCAACTCTCGATGGTGTGCGCCGTGATCGGACTCCTGGCCGCATTCATATTGATTGGCATAGTGGTTCGCTCGCCCGCGGGCAATGAGCGGATGCGCGAGATTTCCGGCGCGATTCAGGAGGGGGCGAAGGCGTATCTGAATCGGCAGGTGATCACCATCAGTTCCATCGCAGTAATCATTTTCATTTTGCTCTTTATTTTCAAAGATCACACCACGGCCATCGGGTTTTTAATCGGCGCGTTTTGTTCGCTTTCGGCGGGGTACATTGGGATGCGTATCGCGGTCATAGCTAATGTGCGCACCACTCAAGCCGCCAGCGTGTCGATAAACAAAGCTCTGCGGATGGCATTCAACGGCGGTGCGGTGACGGGTCTACTCGTCGTGGGGCTCGCACTTCTCTCGGTATCGATTTTTTACACGATTGCGGCAAAGTTCATTGGTAGCGACGCAGCGATACGCAGCCTGGTAGGTCTCGCGCTGGGAGCCAGTCTCATCAGCGTGTTTGCAAGACTTGGCGGTGGCATTTACACCAAAGCCGCCGATGTTGGCGCAGATCTCGTTGGCAAGATCGAGAAGGGCCTTGAAGAAGATGATCCGCGCAATCCCGCCACAATTGCAGATAACGTCGGCGACAACGTTGGGGATTGCGCAGGCATGGCCGCCGACGTGTTTGAGACCTACGCCGTGAGCTTGATCGGCGCGATACTGGTCGGCGCGCTCACGTTGCCGGGAAATGCAGCGGCCGTGGTTTATCCATTCGTGCTCGGCGGAATCTCGGTGTTGGCGGCAATCCTAGGCGTGCTGTTCGTAAACTTCGCCGGTGGCAAACCGGCCAACGTGCTGATGGGCGGCGTGGTCACCAGTGCAATCATTTCGGCTATTCTCTTCTGGCCAGCCACGCACTATCTGTTTCCGGCCGGCATCATGGTGAGCGGTCAGATGCGTTCACCAACGCAATTGTACTGGGCCTCGGTGGTCGGGCTTATCATGACCGCCGTCGTCGTCGTGATCACCAATTATTACACGTCGATGCGTTACCGACCGGTGCAAAAAATTGCCCGCGCCTCAGAGACAGGCCATGCGACAAACATTATTGCTGGACTCGCGGTTGGCCAGCACGCCACCGCTTTGCCAGTAGGCTTTATCGCAATCGCTATTTTGCTTAGTTTTCATTTTGGCGGGCTTTACGGAATCGCCATCGCCGTGATGGCAATGTTGTCCATGGCGGGAATCATTATCTCGCTCGATTCCTTCGGCCCGATTACCGACAATGCCGGCGGCGTAGCAGTAATGAGCAATCTGCCGAAGGAGGTGCGCAGCGTCACAGATCAACTCGACGCGGTGGGCAACACGATGAAAGCGGTGACCAAGGGCTACGCGATTGCTTCAGCTGGTTTGGCCGCTCTGGTCTTGTTTGGGTCGTATGTACAAGAGCTCAAGGAACACGTAACACGCAACGGCCAGCCGTTCGTGTTCGAGTTTTCGCTTACCGACCCGAAGGTGATCATTGGCTTGTTCCTTGGTGGATTGCTTCCGTTCGTCTTCACCGCCTTCAGCATGGATGCGGTAGGTAAAGCCGCCGGCGCAGTGGTACGTGAAGTGCGGCGGCAAATACAGGTGCATCCCGGTATCATGACTGGCCAGGATACGCCTGAGTACGGCACGTGCGTGGACATCGTAACAAAAGCGGCGTTGCGCGAGATGATCGTGCCGGCACTGCTGCCGCTGATCTTCGTGGTAGCTGTGGCAGTGATTCCGCAGTTAGGGCCGGTCGTTCTCGGAGGATTGCTCGTGGGGACAATTGTCACCGGCTTATTTG
>QHOR01000038.1:0-8083 GCA_003219395.1 Verrucomicrobiota bacterium
CTTGGCGCCGGAACGCTTGATCTCTGCGTCAATCGCTCGCGCTACAATGTCGCGCGGCGCCAGTGAAGCGCGCGCGTCGTGGCGTTTCAGGAAGTCTTCGCCACGATTATTGCGCAAGATCCCGCCCTCTCCCCGCACTGCCTCTGAAATGAGAAATGATTTTGCCTCTGGGTGAAAAAGGCAGGTTGGATGAAACTGAATGAACTCCATGTTTGCAACCTCTACGCCCGCGCGCCATGCCATGGCCACGCCGTCTCCAGTCGCAACGTCCGGATTCGTCGTGTACAAATAAACCTTTCCGCAACCGCCGGTCGCAAGCACGATCCGGTCTGACCGGATGGTTTCGACTTCTCCAGTTTTTTCGTCCAGTACGTAGACACCAAGGCAGCGATCTTCCGCCGCGAACCCGAGCTTGGCTGCGGTGATTAGATCCACGGCCATCTGATTTTCTAATAGCTGGACATGAGATTGTCGGCCCAGCTCAGTCAACAAAGTATTTTCGATTTCTTTCCCGGTTACGTCTTGCACATGCAGGACCCGGCGCTTGGAATGACCGCCCTCTTTGCCAAGATCAAGCTCGCGATGTCCTGAAACGTCACGTTCATCAAACTGTAGACCGAGCTCAGTCAGCTCGCGGATGCGCTCGGGACCTTCAGTCACAATCGTGCGTACCACTGCTTCGTCACAGAGACCGGCTCCCGCTTCAAGTGTGTCACGCACATGCAGTTCAAACGAATCCTCGTCACTCGTCACGCATGCAATGCCTCCCTGCGCCCAAGCGGTGTTTGTATCGGAACCCTTGCGCTTTGTTATCACTGCTACCGAGCCGTGCCTTGCAGCTTTCAATGCAAAACTCAGGCCGGCGATGCCACTGCCGATCACCACGAAATCGTATTCTCTCATCGCCGTGAAGAGACAATCTTGCCTGCTGTGGTTAAATGCTCAAACACGCCGACAGGATTGTCTGCATCACGATGTGTTCGTTCATGCCAAGCGGAAATTGTCGATCAAGCGAGTTTTCCCGAAGAACACAGCAACCGCGAGCAATGAATTCGGTCTGACCCTTTCAATCGGTTTCAAAGTTTCCGCATCGACAAGCTCCACATAATCGATTCGTGCCAACGGCGCTTCATTGATAACCCTTCGAACAATCTGGACAATTTCTATCTCGGATTTGTTGCCGGCATCTGCCGCAGCCAGCAACGCCTTGTGCAAGACTGTTGCTTGGTTCCGCTCTTCATTATTCAAATATTGATTGCGCGAACTGAACGCCAGGCCGTCTTCTTCGCGCACGGTGGGTACTGCAATGATGGTGGTCTTGAAATTGAGGTCGCGAACCATGCGTCGCACGATCATCAGTTGTTGAAAATCCTTCTCGCCGAACAAAGCGGCGTCCGCTGAAAGAATATTGAATAGCTTCGCGACGACTGTGCAAACCCCGCGGAAATGTCCGGGGCGGGATTCACCCTCAAGTGTATTTGAAAGGAAAGACTCCTCGACAAATACAGAGCGATCGTCGGCGTACATGTCGGCAACGCTGGGACGGAATAAAAGATCGACCCCAGCCTTCCGACAAAACTCTTCGTCCATTTTTTCCAAGCGTGGATAGCGTTCGTAATCGCTTCCGGGTTCAAACTGCAGCGGATTGACGAATATACTCAGGGCCACCTCGCCGTCGTCGCCAGCATGCTTGCGTGCGACGTGTACCATTTGCCCATGTGCCTCGTGCAAAGCGCCCATTGTTGGAACAAGCACGCGGCATTTAGCCTGCGGCTGCGCCCGTGCCTCCTCGATTGTCGTAATTATCCGCATTGTAAGAACCAGCCTCCGCGTGAAGGTGAAGCCGGGCAACCCCCGAAGGCTTTCAGGACCGGAAGGAAAACAGGGTCATGTCCGTTCGAGCCAAATGGCTTGCCTGCCAAACTGAAATTTCTTGTGACCGAAATCTTTCCATCCAGCGCACAGAGCAAGATCACGCATCTCAGAAAAGGAGAAGGCCCGAATGGCAGAGAGCCGGGCATCGTAACGCGTCATCGGCTCGCGGAAAACCAGCGTCGTCAAAAGGTAAACACCTGCGACAAGGAAAAAACTACGGCGCAAATCTGATACGAGAACAAACCTTTTGGACATCTGGCAAGATTTACGCAAAAGAAGCACCGCGTCGTCGTTGCTGAAATGGTGAAGCGCCAGAGTGAAAAGCGTAATGTCATATGATTTCACGGAGTTCCATTCCAGAATGTTTGCTTCTCGGTACGATATCTCTGGATAATCGGCGCTCAGGGTTCTGGCGATTTCCAATGTGGCAGGCTGCCGATCTAAGGCATCGATCTCTACCCCGGCTCCAATCTTTCGCGCATAATCTACAATCAATCGTGGAATATCGCCCGATCCCGTTGCCAGATCGATCACGCGCAATTTGTCGGCCGGCTTGATCCAATTGCGAATAAAACCCAGTACAAGCTGATAGCTCCCGAACCAGCGATTCAGTTACCGAAGGTGCTGCAGATCGCGCTCCAGCTCGGTGGAAGGAGGCTGATCCCGATCCATCATCTCCAGTACACCGGGATCGAAACTTCGTTTCATTTAATCGAGTGGCGCATTCATGAAGGGCGTGCGCCTGGCGCGACAGCCGTAGGCGACGGCTACTGCGATAGGAAATTTTGCCACGATCCTGGAAGAGTGGCGGTTTCTACATCACTGGCAATGCGGCCTTCGAATTCCGGACGGAAAACCGTGCTCGTCCCATAAACCATAATGACGTCTTCTGTGCCTTCAACGCGAATGGCGTGCGCCACGCCTGGCGGAATTACGATACCGACATTGTTGTCGCTGCGATAATTGTCGCCGTCCACAAAGAAACGCATTGCTCGCCGCGGCAATCCAGCTCGAACATCGAATAGAATTATTTCGAGCCGACCCTGAATAAAGAACATCACGTCCCATTGTTCGTTGTCATAGGTGCGCGCGGAATAATTGTCCGGCTCGTCGATAAACAGGCGGCGCAACCAAGCGACTGGATCACCGTTTTCCGGGATGCTGGGTGGATGCACGTGAAAACCCTTGGCAGTTCCAGAAAACATCCGCGCAGCTGACCATTGCGTGGGCCAGAGACCTAACCGCGCAAGAATGCCTTCGTCGCGCCGCACAAATTCGCCAAAAACTCCACGGTGCCGTTGCGGGTAAACTTTTCGCGAGAAAATTTCAACGCCGGGAATCCAGGCATCCTTAACCTCGCGCTGATTCCGATTCGCAGCGGCGAGTTCGCGCGCGTCCACCCCGCCTCGCGAAACCTCCTGCGCGAATGAAGCCGTGCGGTAATCTCGGGTGTTCAGGCTATCCCGGACGCCAGGATCAATGCCGCGCCAAAGATTTTCTTCGTGCTTGCTCATTTCGCTTCAGCCATTGGTTTCATTTGCCTAACGAGAAATCGCCCCGTTCGCGAGAAAGATTTGGATTGTAATACGGATCAGACCGCAATATACCAGCCCAACGTTCATGCATACTCGATTGCCCGTTTATGTCGACCCGATCGGCTGACGCTTCATGCCACCAAAGCTTTGCGAACGGAGTGTAAACGATCAGGTAACCGCACCGCCGTATTTTAAGGCAAAGATCGACATCGGCGAGCGAGCCTTCCAGGGTTTCATCGAACCCGCCGGTTTCCTGAAAAACTTCACGCTTGGTCAGCATACAGGCGCTGGAAACAGCGCTGCAGTTTCGTGTCACCTGTAATTGACGGTTCGCCCCGGGATGTTCCGCCGGAAAACCGTGAAAAGCCGGTTGCGCAATCTTATCGACACCCACAACGATTCCCGCCTGTTCGATCGTGCCATTTGCACTTAATAATCGCGCGCCTACGGCTCCGATTTCTGGCCGCTGGACATGCTCAGCCATGATTGTCAGCCAGTCCGGATTGATTGCCTCGGTGGTGTAATCGAGGAAAAGTATCCACGGTGAGTTTGTTTGGTTTACCGCGAAATTTTTTACCGCCGAATCATTCGCTTCGTCTGGGAATCGCACCGCACGATACGGAAAATCGCATCGAAAAGCTGACGCGCCATGGAACTCATTGTCGCCAACGGTCACAATCTCGTAATTCGAATAAGTTGTTTTGTGCGTCAGACTCTCGATGCATTGCTCCAGCGCGGCGAGGCCATGGTCGCTCCAAATGATGACTGAGATTTTCTTCGGCTCCAACAGTCCGCGCCTAATGTTAAAGGCGTGAGTGCGCCAGTCCACAGCAACATGAGCCGATTCACCTCGACGTTTCAGATGGTCTTCAATCGCGAGCCGCGAAGCCTCGAACTGTTTCGGCTTTTGACGAACACTGATCGCGCTGGAGCTCTCCGACCGACGCCAATGATACAGGACCCGCGGAATGTGATGAATTCGCTGGGTCCGCTCGATAACGCGAAAAAGAAGGTCGTAATCTTGCGCGCTATCGAATTGTGAGCGGAAACCACCAGCCTCTCGCACCAGGTTGCGCCGCACTGCGGTTAAATGGCCAATATAATTGTAAGAAAGAAAGAAATCGGGCGACCAATCTGGCTTAAACAGTGGTGCCTCCAAGCCCTTTTCCCCAAGCTTGTCTTCATCGGAATAAATCAGATCGGTATCCGGTTGGGTCTGCAAAAGTTTCACAATCTGAAAAAGCCCATCGGGTTCGATGACGTCATCATGATCCAGAAAAGCAACCCATTCTCCGTGGCCGAGCGCCAATCCCTGATTCATTGCCGCCGAAATGCCTTCATGTTTTGCGAGGCTTTTCAGGATAATACGCCGATCGCGAGCGGCCAGCACAGGCAGTGCTCTGAGCAAAGCGGTATCGCTCGATCCGTCATCAATTAATACCAGCTCCCAATTTTCATATGCTTGCGCCACCACGGATTGAATTGCTTCCTCCAGCCGCCGCACAGGCGTCTCGAACACAGGTGTGATCACGCTGATTAGCGGCCGGGAAGCAAACTTACGTGATTCATTTCGCATTCGATCAAGCTCTGGTGCAGTTGCGCGATGCCGCTCGAACCATTGTTGGTATTCGCTCGGGGCAACGGATCTTCGACGATCTGGCACAGATCGACGGAGTTTTTTCCAAACCGTTTTGGCCAGTTTTTCCGGAAGGCGATATGGCGCCAGCAATACCTGGCCTATGCGGCGTTCGGGGGATTTCCGCAGGCTCTGTTTTTGCTCTTGTAGCAACTTCGATTCGCGCCGGTATTTTTTCAGTTTGAGCAGTTTTGCCTCTAGCGCAGCGATGTGATGGTGCGCCCCTTCCACCTCAGAGTTGCGGATTTCAAGTGAGCGCTTCAAATCGCCCAACCTTGTGTGCAGTCTGGCAAAAGCCGCCTCCACTGCTGGCGTTACGGAGTCGGCCACTAAATCGAGTTGGCGCCGAAGACACACGGCTGCCGAATCCAGCTCGGTCAGGTCGCATTGATAATCCGGCAGCAGGCCAAAACGCCCGAAACGCTCAACAAGCTGCGGACGCCGCCCATCAGCTTGAGCGCCAGGACCGGGAAGGAGTACAACGCGGTTGGCGCAGCGCGAGAGCGCCTCCGCCATGCGATCGTCATCGCCAGCCTCGGAACAATAAAACCACACTGCTGTTTCAAAATGCGCCGCTGACTGATCTGGCCCCGGTTCGGCGCCCAGCTCCTCACACCTCGACGCAACGGCAGCTTCTCGTTTCACCCTCGCAAATTCACGCTCAATTTCCCGACCGCTCGCGCCGACGATAAGAAACCGGCCGTCTGGGAACTTTCGCGAGATAGTGCGAACGAAACCGGCACTAAATGAACGGACAGGCGATGGCGACACCGTTCACATTATATTGGTTGAAGCCAGTCACAGGCAAATCTACGCTGCCGCGCCGCCCTCCGAAACCGGTCGTCCTGTAATGCTCGATTTCGTTATCTATCTTTTCTACCGCGCGGGGTTAGCAATCGCCGCGAGCTTCCCATTGCCGGTTCTCTTTGCCCTCGGCCGGTTCCTTGGTTTTTGTGCATGGCTCCTATCTGTGAAGTACCGACACCTGGCGGAGCGCAACGTCGCCATAGCTTTTGCCAATGAAAAGACTCGGCGAGAAATGCGTCGGCTCGTCCGTCGCCATTTCCAACGACTCGGGGCTAACCTGCTCAGTAGCGTAAAACTGACCGCAATGCCGGCCGAGAAAATCCTGAAGCGAGTCACGGTTGACAACATCGAGGCGATGGACCGGGAATTTCGCGCCGGTGTTCCCGTAGTGCTCGTGTTGAGCCATCTTGGAACTTGGGAACTATTCGCGCAATTGATGCCGAAGTTTGTGGGGTACGTGCGCAATGCGAGCGTCTATCAGAAGCTTGGTAATCGATTTATTGACGGGCACGTGCGCCGGACGCGTGGCCAGAACGGCTTGGAGTTATTCGATCGCCAGCAAGGATTCCAGCCGGTGATCGACCTGCTGCGTTCCGGCGGGGGCGTGGGAGTTTTGTCCGATCAACATGCAGGTGATCACGGACTGTGGACACCTTTCTTTGGAAAATTGGCATCCACTTCGCCGCTCCCTGCCTTGCTTGCCAAGCGAACCTCAGCTGCGCTGATTGCCGCCGGCGTTTACACGACGGGCCCAGCCCGCTGGCGCATGGTCTTCACCGAACGCTTCGATCCCCCAAGCACAAACACTTCCGTAGCAGCGCTGACCTCGGAAATAAATCAGATCATCGAACAGCAAATTCGCGTCGCACCGGAAGATTGGTTTTGGGTGCACAATCGCTGGAAGACGCCTCAGCCCAATTTTCTTCTCGCGCAGTATAAACGCGGCGTCTACCTGCCAGCAGGAGTTTCATCTCAGGATCTGAAACCGTTTCGAATTCTCATTCGCTCGAGTAATTGGCTGGGTGACGCGGCGATGAGCGTGCCAGCAGTTCGCGCAATAAAAGCTGGCCGACCCGACGCGCGCGTTACCATCGCTGCGCCGGAGAACGTTGCTCCGGTATGGAAACTGATTCCCGAAGTGGACGCGGTCATTGCTCTGCCCGGGACGCAACTCCTTTCATCTGTGCAGTTACTTCGACGCGAACGATCTTTTGATGTGGCTATCCTTTTCCCAAATTCGCTGCGCGCTGCTCTGGAGGCATGGTTGAGTAGAATTCCGCGCCGAGTTGGCTATCGCGGCCATTGGCGGCAGCCGCTGCTCAACCAGGTCGTGCCGCTGCCGCGAAAGCCGGGCCCGCCGGAACATCATTCACTGCGTTTCCTTCGTATCGCGCGCGAATGCGGCGCAGAAACATTCGACCCGCATACATCGCAAGCAGGCGTCCAACATTCGACATCCAATAATCAAGTAGCCAGCGACGGCAAACCGATCAAAATCGGTCTTTGTCCGGGTGCCGAATACGGTCCAGCCAAACGCTGGTTGCCCGAGCGGTTTGCCGAGACTGCCAAAAAAATCAGCGCGCAATGGCCCGTCCAATGGCTTTTGTTTGGAACACATCGCGACGCCGCGATTGGCACTCAGATTGCGGCCGCTCTTGGTGACCACTGTGTGAATCGAGTCGGGCAGACTACGCTCGACCAACTAGTCGATGAATTGCGCGAATGCCGTTTATTGCTCACCAACGATACCGGCACAATGCATCTTGCTGTACTGTTGGGTGTACCAGTCGTCGCCATCTTTGGTTCAACGGAACCCCGGCTCACCGGCCCTCGCGGCGACGCTCACATCGTCCTGCGACATCATGTCGAGTGCAGCCCCTGCTTCCTGCGCGAATGCCCGATTGATTTCCGCTGCATGAAATCGGTGAGCGTCCACGAAGTTGCGGAGGCTGTGTTGTCGATTCTGCGAAATTAATCAAACAAATTGAAATTTGAAATCTGAAGTCTCAAATCTCACACTGGCCAACATGAGCCACGAAACCGCCCAAATCGTTCTACGCGTTCGGATGCTAAACGGGCGACTCTAAAGCCCCGAATTTGAAATCCTGTCATGGCTGTGTCTCCGCGCATTCGCACACAGGTGCAGGTGATGTTCTTCGACACCGATTGTGGGGGGGTCGTTTCGAACATAGCCTATCTGCGTTTCATCGAGATCGCACGTACGCTTCTC
>QHOR01000038.1:8142-10120 GCA_003219395.1 Verrucomicrobiota bacterium
GCCAAGCTTGGAGACAAGCTTGTGATAGAAGGTTGGCTGCACCGGGTGGAGCGCGTGCGGTTCTGGTGTCAATTCCAGATCACGCGTCCGGCAGATAACGTGCTGATCGCGGAGTGTCGCCAGATGCTTGCACTCATCGAGATGCCAGAGGGAAAACTGCTTCGTTTGCCCGAGGGCTGGCACAAATATCGAAGCGGTGACCCTTGCGACTTCGAGCGCGAACACCGCACTCCACCACCTGACAAGGAATTGGTTCAATGACTGCTGGCACGCACAGCCTGACACTGGAAGAAACTCTGCTCGAGCCGCGGGCGCTCCCTCCCCCTCCCATGCGCCGTGCCTTATTTGTGATCTTGATTGCGCTGGCAGGGTTGCTGCACGTGGCGACGATCGGCTCGGGTGATTTGTATAGTCAGACGGAAGGACAATACGCGGGCGCCGCTCGCGAGATGGTCGAAACACATCATTGGCTTTTGCCTACCAACAATGGCGCGCCGCGTCTGCAAAAACCGCCGTTGCTCTACTGGTTGATCATCGTTTCGTTCAAGCTGTTCGGTGTTAACGCAGCAGCTGCCAGACTCCCGGTCGCGTTGTCAGTTGTCGCCTCGACTGCTCTGATTTTTTTAATCGGAGAAAAGCTTACCGATTACTGGCGCGGTTTTATCGCAGGTCTGATTTATCTGAGTTTGTGCGGGACATTTCTACTCGCGCGCATTGTCATGCCCGAACCAGTCGTGAGCGCATTTATCGCCGGCGCGATTTTTTGCGCGATCGCTGGTTATCAGCGACGGCGTAGTCGCCGCATTTGGTTCGCAGGATTCTGGATTTGCTCGGCTTTCGCATGCCTCACCAAAGGTTTACTCGGCATCGCTTACCCGGGCGCAATGTTTCTTATCCTCTCAGTCTTTTATCGCGAAGCGCGTATGCGATTTCGCAGTCTGTTGCGGTGGGAATATCTTGCAATGTTCATTCTGATCGTCGCGCCCTGGCACATGTGGGTGCAATGGCATTTTCCGGGGTATTTTCGTTATCAGATCAGCTCGGAGTGGCTTGGTCATTTGCGCGGACTCACTGATGAAACTCACGATTTCCTCGGCATGCCCGCCTATCAGTTTCTGCTCATGCACCTGGCCTGGTGGTTTCCATGGTCGGTTGCGCTTTTGCCAGGCGTCATACTCGCGTGGCGCCGCGTAGTTCGGTCCCGCGAGATCAATTTCGCCGACGCACTGCCGCTTTGCTGGATGGGTGTTGTTTTCATCCCGTTGCTGTTTCTGGGACAACGTCAGGATTACTATTCAATGAGTATGTGGAGCGCATTTGCGCTTTGGGCAGCCGTCGCGTGGGATCGCCTACCGCAAGGTTTACGCGCCGCCGGCATAACCGCGGTCGCTCTGGCAGGCATTATCACCGCGGCAGCGGCATTCTTTGTCGCCGGCGCGGCACCGGCTCTGAACGGAAAATGGGGCACCATGGATGCGCGCTGGACGGCGTGGAGGGCATTGCATGATATGCCGGCTGCAACCTGGCTGGCATTCCGACCTTTGGTTGCGATCTTTGGCCTGTCGCTCGTTTCCTTATCGCTCACAGCCCTGTACTTCATTTCTAGGAGACGCGAGAAACTCGCGGCGATCGCCCTCGCCGCGTCGATGATCCCGGGCGGCCTCAGCATGATGGAAGCCGTTGCGCAAATTGCGCCTTATTTTTCCCTTGCGGATGTTGCGCGATTTCTAAACCCACGGCTCGACGCAGGTGGCGATACGCTCTTTGAAGGCCCGTTCGACGACAGTAGCAGTCTGATGTTCTATTTGAACCGAAGATTTTTTCTCGTTAATCAGAACCCACAGAAAGAGACCCCGATTGGCAAACCCTCTGTTGATATTTTTCTGGATGAAGCCGCGGTCTTGGAAAAATGGGGACAATCCAGCGCGGTTTATCTGATTATTGAGGAAAGCCGGGCCGCGTATTGGCAACGGATTCT
>QHOR01000319.1:0-3017 GCA_003219395.1 Verrucomicrobiota bacterium
CCCAGGACTTCTGTGGTGCTACTCCTCCGCAGAATGTCTCGCGCACCTATGAGATACCTCCATGCACATCTCCTACGCCTTCACCAACACCAAGTGTGACGCCGACTGCGACTCCTACAGCGACGCCGACTGCGACAGCGAGTGTAACGCCAAGTGCTACGCCGACCGCAACACCGACGGCTACACCGCCGCATCACCCAACACCGAGGCCGCACCCGACTCCGCATCCGCGACCGACACCGCGGCCATAAGGCGCATGGGTTAGACCGGCAAAAAAGAAGAAGTCATGCAGGAACTCGCGAGGCGACTCGCGAGTTCTTTGCTTTTAGGGAGGCGTTGCACCGCATCTTCCTGTGGTATGGGCGTCTCGCCTGCCGAGTACGATTTCGCAGTTAGCCGGTCACGGCGACTCCGTCCAATCGGCGCAGAGGATGGCCGGCGTCTCCACAGCCAAGACGGCTGTGCTGGATGTCGTCGGCGTGCTCCGTGGTGGAAATGAGCAGGAGCAAAAGCATCGCCTCCGCTGTACCGCTTCCACGCTTTACCCTTTAACGCGGCGAAAGTCATTCGGTTCCATTCCTGCTTAAAATCAAAAAATAGTGTTGACACATTGCAGCGCTTTCCGCTAAAAGGGCAGTCCACTCTGTTCGCTGTAGCTCCTGGCTCGCCGTAGTTCTTAAACCACGGCGGTTCGGCAAAAGCGGATTCCGGATCTCCGAGGAATAAGAACAAAAGAAAAAACAGGCTTGAAACGCACCGGACGTTTCAACAAAAGTCACCACTTAGTTCCAAGCTCCACCTCATGAAAAAGAAATCTGCTTCTCAATCTGCATTTTTTAAGCTCCGCGTTTTGGTTGCGGTTTTGCTCTGCTTTGCGGCAATCACAATTGTATTTTTTGCTTTTGGTAAGGCGTCGGCACAGCCCAAATCGCAGAATCCACAGCCGCTCATCCGCGGCCAGTACCTCGGCGTAATGCCGGTGGTTAAATTCGATATCTCCCCGCCATTGCGCAGCATCAAGCCGCGGTCTGCAAAGGAGTGGGCCAAAAGCGAGCATGAGGAGGAAGGTCCGATTCCCCTCAGACCGGTCGGCCCGGTCGTTCGCGACACAGCGGTGCAGCGGGTGCTCGGTAAGATTGGAATACCGAGTCCCATCATCAGCTTTGATGGCGCTCCCAACCTCTGCGGCGGTTGCTCGCCACCCGATCCAAACGGTGCGGTCGGTCCTAATCACGTGGTGACAATGGACAACGCGGATTTTCAGGTCTTCGACAAGTCGGGAACATCTCTCCTTGGGCCCATAGCGAACAACACGCTCTGGAGCGGTTTTGGCGGGCCTTGCCAGACCGAGAATGCCGGCGATCCCGTTGTCTTGTACGACCAGTTGGCCGACCGTTGGTTGCTCACGCAATTTACCTCTGCTGGTCCGACCTTCTTCGAGTGCGTAGCTCTTTCGCAGACCAACGACCCAACTGGGACCTATTTCCGCTGGGCCATCTCGACCGGAACTAATTTTCCTGACTATCCCAAGGCAGGCATGTGGCCAGACGCGTACTATTTCAGCACCCGCGAGTTTCTGCCCAATAACAACTTTGCAGGTGTAGGGGCGTACGCACTGGATCGCGCTCAAGCTCTCGCCGGTAATCCTAACCCGACGATTGTCGGATTCCTTGCGCCACCAACGCCGGCATTTGTGTTGGGCGACGGCCTGTTGCCGAGCGATCTCGATGGGATGACACCGCCGCCTGTCGGGAGTCCTAACTTTTATGTAGGCTCGCAGGATAACAATGGCCCTTATGGGGCGCCGCAGGACGCATTGAATATTTTTCAATTCCACTACGATCCCAACACTCCTGGGAACTCGACTTTCACGATGACTAACACCCTGCCGACACAGCCGTTTAACTCCATCCTAGGTCTGTGCGGCGGCACACGTAACTGTATTCCGCAGCCCAGCACCGCCAACAAGATCGATCACCTGGGTTATCGACAACGCCCACTGTTTCGACTCGCGTATCGTAATTTTGGCGACCATGAGTCGCTGGTAACAAATCAGTCTGTCTCTGCCGGCACTGGGCCGAATGGCGAGGTTTCAGGTGTTCGCTGGTGGGAGCTGCGCAGTCCCAGTAGTAGCCCTGTCATCTTTCAGGAGGGCACCTATGCGCCGGGGCTTACCGACGGAATCCACCGGTGGATGGGTAGTATTGCCATGAATTCACTGGGCGACATCGCTCTCGGCTTTAGTGGCTCCAATGCGACAGTTTTTCCAAGCGTGCTTTACACTGCTCGGCATGCAGGTGATCCGCCGGGCCAAATGACTCTCGGCGAAGGCTCCATTAAGGATGGGACTGGCTCGCAAACCAGCAGTCCGCGCTGGGGTGATTATACGGCAATCGACGTTGATCCGACTGATGACACCACTTTCTGGTACATTAATGAATACATTCCCACTACCAGCGGCGCCGGATGGCGACTGCGAATCGGCGCGTTTAATTTGGCGGGAGGGCCTACACCGACACCTAGCCCGACTCCTACCGCGAGCCCGACTCCGACGCCAAGCCCAACACCGTCAGGTTGCCAATATACATTTACCATACAGACGATGGCGATACCTTCATTTCACTGCCGTTCTCATTCCAGTTGTACGATCAGACCTATAACGGTGTTAACGTGAACTCCAACGGCCGACTCGATTTTGTGTGTGTCAACGAGCCTAACGGCTACCTGTCACAGTGTCTGCCAGCGGGGGCCAATCAGTGTCCGTTTGACTACACCGTCTTTCCTCTGTGGACCGACATGCGCACCGACACCACCTTTCCTCTGCCTGGCTGCGCGAGCTTCCCGGGCGGAAACTGTGGGATCTTTACCTCTGTCTCCGGCAGCGCTCCCAATCGCATCTTTAACATTGAATGGCGCGCGGCGTACTTCGCCGATCCCAACATGACAGCGAATTTCGAGGTTCGCCTGTATGAGAGCGATCCCAACAAGCGGTTCGATTTCGTCTTCGGCACCGTTCA
>QHOR01000319.1:3052-6295 GCA_003219395.1 Verrucomicrobiota bacterium
ACTCAGGACTTCTGCGATGCGAATCCGCCAGCGCCGGGATCGCGTAGTTACATCTGCCCGGGCGGGGCTACGCCATCGCCCACGCCAACTGCTACAGCTACGGCTACCGTGACACCCTCAGCAACGCCGACGGCAAGTCCTTCGGCTACGGTGAGGCCTATTCCCACGCCAAGGCCTCGCCCAACGCCGCATCCGAGGCCCTAGTCTGGGAAATTCCTTGTTCTGTAGGGGAAGCTGCCAGCTTCCCCTACAGATGCCCTCGGATCGGAGTTAGAGGAAAAAGTGGACCCAAGTCAGTTAGGAAACATTCATGAATATCAATTTACCCACACGTTGTAGGAAGCATGAGACGCTGAAAACGACTGGGGGCCGCGCGCGCACTGCCAAAGTCAGCCGGTCGGACCCACTCGCGCCGTGGCGAGTTTTGCAAAACATGAGATGGCGTGCGGTCGATTTCGCAGAACATGCTTTAGAGTGCGATCGGTCTTCGCGTCGCTTTGCGCTTTGCCGGGATATTATGCGAATCTCAGTGGCCTGTCTGGTTTCATCCCTGGCGTTCGTCACCGCTTCGGGACAAACGCCACCAGCCAAGCCGCGCATGACCGAGCCCCTGGAAAAATCCAGTATGCCACCGGGGCATATTTACCGGCTGGAGACAGGTCCGCGCATGATTTCGCGATTCGGCTTGTTCACTAGTTTTCAAGTAAACGTGGACGCAGGCGGCAATAACATTCTGGGCGACGCGGCAAATGAGCCATCTATTTCAGTTGACCCAACAGATCATAACAGGATGACGATCGGGTGGCGGCAGTTTGACACCATCCAGTCCGACTTCCGCCAGGCTGGTTATGGCTATACAACTGATGGCGGCACGACATGGACCTTCCCGGGAGTTCTACAAGACAACGTTTTCCGCAGCGATCCGGTAACTAACTCCGATGACACGGAAAATTTTTTCTATCTCAGCCTGTTAGTAGACACATTTTGTGGCGATATTTGGGGCTCCGCAAACGGCGGACAAACCTGGACGGAACAGTCACCCGATGGAGGGGCGCATAGCGGCGACAAGGAGTGGTTCACCATCGATCGAACTCCGACCAGCATGGGGCATGGCTTTCAATATCAGTTTTGGACCGAGTTCGCCGCTTGTGACTTTGGCGGATTCAACCGATCCACTGATGGCGGTATCAGCTGGCAGACTCCAGTCAGCATCCCCAACTCTCCTCAATGGGGCACGCTCGATGTGGCGAGTAACGGCAACGTTTTTATCGGTGCCGGCGACAGCGGTAGCGCCTTTTGGTGCGTTCGCTCGAGCAACGCGCAAAACCCAAATGTCACGCCAAGTTTTGACCAAGTTACTACAGTCAATCTCGGTGGAAGCCTGTTGTTCGGCGCACAGATTAATCCAGGTGGATTGGCGGGCCAAATCTTTCTAGCAGTGGATCGGTCTGGCACTGCTACCAATAACAACATTTATATGATTGCCACAGTGCAGCAATTTAGCGCGAGCAACGGCAGCGATGTTATGTTTTCGCGCAGCACCGATGGCGGAGTTACCTTCAGTGCGCCGCACCGGATTAATGACGACCCGATTAACGAAAGTAAGTGGCACTGGTTCGGCACGCTGGCAGTAGCGCCCAATGGGCGCATTGATTCGGTGTGGTTGGACTCACGAAACGCGCCGAATAACATCGATTCGCAATTGTTCTATTCCTGGAGCACCGATGGCGGACTGACATGGGCGCCTAATGTCGCGGTCAGCGATTCATTTAATCCTCACGAAGGCTGGCCGGTGCAGCAGAAGATAGGGGATTATCTTACGATTGTGTCCGACAACACTGGGGGAGATGTCGCGTATTCGGCTACCTTCAACTTTAACCCTAGTACAGGACAGCATGAGCAAGATGTTTATTACGTGCGGGTTTTTCCATCGGGTGGAGCCACACCGACACCTACGCCGACAGCTACCGCTACGCCGACTGCCACACCAGTAACAACAGCGACCCCTACGGCCACGCCAACAGCTACTCCTACATCCACGCCACGACCAACTCCGACACCTAGGACTGTTCCAACTCCGAGAAGTCGTCCTACTCCGCGACCGAGACCGTGAGCGGCTGAGCCTTTACGCTCCCAGCTAATAGTAACCAGTGGCGAGTGACTAATGACTAGCGATTCGGGAAGACGCGCGAAGAATTTTGGGGAGCACAGGCTGCCAGCGCGTCCTTTTCGGCAGCTTGCCGAGAATTTCCTTGAGGACTCGCCACGGAAGTCTCCCGTAGTTCGCAGCTCATCTCTTTCTTGCAAAGCCCTGGATTGTCCTCGACAAGCTGCCGACGACTACAGACAAGCTGCCGTGCTCCCCAGAATGCCAGCAGCGCATGAGGCAGCAACCCTTCAGTACCTAACGACACCACTGATATGAAATGTTCCACAATTTCAGTCTCCCTTTTAATCTCTTTGACGCTCTTGATCGCGCTTTCCACTGCCTCAGCCCAACTTGCGGCCAGGTGGAAGCCACGCCAAAAGGAGCCATTGGAAAAATACGACATGCCGCCGGCGTACATTTACCGGCTGGAAACGACACCGCGGATGATTTCGCCGTTCGGTACCTTCACGAGTTACCAGGTAAACGTTGACGCAAATGGCCAGAATATCGTGGGCGATGCCGCTAATGAATGCTCAATTGCGGTTGACCCGACCAACTCAAGCAAGATGACAGTCGGTTGGAGGCAATTTAACAGCGTATCATCTAACTTCCGGCAAGGCGGCTGGGGTTATACGACTGACGGTGGCATCCACTGGACGTTTCCCGGCGTGTTGGAAAATAACGTGTTTCGCAGCGATCCGGTAACAAACTCGGACGAAACAGGCACCTTCTTCTACCTCAGCCTGCTTCAGACATTGTGTGAGAACATGTACAAGTCAACTAATGGCGGCCAATCATGGATAGAGCTGCAACCCGACGGACTGGCCGAGGGAGGTGACAAACAGTGGTTCACAATTGATAAGACCGGGGGCCCAGGTCATGGATTTCAATATCAATCAAGCGACGGCATTAACTGCAGTGGCAGCGGCGTGCAATTCCAACGGTCTACCGATGGCGGGATCACTTGGCAGCCTCCCATCATCATTCCTAACGAGCCCACAGATGGCACACTCGACGTGGACTCTAATGGGAACGTTTTCATTGGTGGCGAAGGATTCAGCCCGTTTTATTGCGTGCGCTCCAGCAACGCACAG
>QHOR01000320.1:0-810 GCA_003219395.1 Verrucomicrobiota bacterium
TGATACGCTTAATAAGTGAATCGTTAACGATCGTGCAATGCTCCAGCCGGAAACGCGGGTCGCGCCGCGGGCGTTCGCGCTGAAGGCGCTCGTAAACGCGAAGCACTACGTCAATCGCTCGATCGCCGTTTGCGTGCACGCCAATCTGCCAGTCCGCTTCGTGTGCTTTTCGGCCGTTCTCGTAAAGCTCTTGCTCGGTCATAACCTGGATGCCGAAATCACTGGGCCGGTCGACATATGGCCGCGAAACCCAGGCTGTGCGTTCAGAGATTGAACCGTCGGCAAGCATTTTCATACCGCCGACGCGAACCCACTCGTCGCCGAATCCGGTGCGAATGCCGGCTGCAAGCATCCGGTCGATTTCGCTGTAATGAATCAAGCAGTAAATCCGCACAGACAGGTCGCCTGCGATGTGCGCGTCCTGATAGCCGCGCAGATAATCGTGCGTCCCCCAAGCGTCGTGTGCGGAAGTGATGCCGGCGCGCGACATCATTTTGCAGATGAGCTTTACGCCTTCGCGGTAGTCGTCGCGGCTGTAAATGGCGCTAATGATTTTATCGAAAATCTCAGTCGCTCGTTCGCTGATTCGGCCATTGAGTTTTCCGGTTTTTGGATCGCGATCGAACCGGCCACCCGGCGGGTCAGGTGTGCTTTCGCTTACGCCGGCTCGACTGTAGGCGGGCGCATTGATGTAAGCAGTATGTCCACCACGATGCGAAATGTAGACAGGGTGCTGCGGGCCCGCCGCATCCAAGTCCTCGCGAGTAAGCGGCCGGCCGTCACTCGTCTTCGTATCATCGTACTTGAAAC
>QHOR01000320.1:841-5086 GCA_003219395.1 Verrucomicrobiota bacterium
AGCGATTGAGCGTAAGGCGCAGTCCACCTGCCGCAGATGCAACAGACCCGCTTCAGCGGGGTGAGTGTGCGCGTCGATGAAGCCGGGCACGACCGTTCTGCCGCCAAGATCGATTTTCTTTGTTCGCCCGGTCGCGAGGCCCCGCACCTGTTCGTTGTCTCCGACAGCAAGAATCCGAGCGTCAGCGATGGCGACAGCTTGGGCCCGCGGCCGGCGATCATCGATTGTAATGATATTCGCGTTGTAAAGAATCAGCTCCGGTTCGGTTCGGTCGAGGGACAGCGAGGGCGCCAGCGCGAATGCGCCGAGCCCGCTGAGAAATTGACGCCGCGACTGCACCCATCTCTTTTAGCAGCGCGGAATAATCGCTGGCAACTTCGGTTCGCATCGCTTTGAATAATTCTGTGTCTCTCCCCGTTCTTGAGCCATGTCCCTGCCTGATCGGTGGTGAATGGCGGGATATCACTGGCGTCAATGCGTCCGCGGTTCACAACCCATCTACGGGCCAAACCATAGCAGAGACGCCGATGTGTACTGCAGAACAGGCGAATGCTGCGATCGAAGCGGCGGCTGCAGCTTTGCCGCAATGGAAAGAAACGCCGCCGGTGGAACGTGCCCGCGTTCTCTTTCGGTTCAAAATCTTGCTTGAAGCAAATTCCGAAAAAATCGCGCGCTGTATTACCCGCGAAAATGGCAAGACGCTGCTGGAATCGCAGGGCGATCTGCGGCGGGGCATTGAGATGGTGGAATTCGCCTGCGGCGCGCCGTCCCTTCTCACTGGCGAAACACTGGAGAATATCGCGCGCGGGATTGATTGTGAAACGGTGCGTCAGCCGCTGGGTGTCTGCGTCGGTATCACGCCGTTCAATTTCCCGGCCATGATTCCGCTGTGGATGTATCCGCTGGCGCTGGTCTGCGGAAACACGTTCGTGCTAAAGCCGAGCGAAAAAGTGCCACTCACTGCTATCACGATCGCACGGTTGCTCGAAGAAGCGGGAATTCCGCGCGGTGCTTTCAATCTGGTGCACGGTGGCCGCGAGTGCGTGAGTGCCCTCATCACACACCCAAAAGTTCGCGCCATTTCGTTCGTCGGCTCAACGCCGGTCGGGCGATATATTTTTGAAACAGGTACCCGACACGGCAAACGAGTCCAAGCAAACGGCGGCGCGAAAAATTACGTAGTCATCATGCCGGATGCTGATCTGGAAAATTCGACGCGGGGGGTGATTGAAGGCGCCTTTGGATGCGCGGGCGAACGCTGTATGGCCAGTTCTACCGCACTGCTCGTAAGCGATGCAGGCAAAGCCGTCCTGCCTTCGTTGCGGCAAGCGGCCACAAGTCTAAAAGTAGGGCCGACTGATCGCGATCCGCAGCCGGACGTGGGGCCACTCATTACAAGAGAACACCGCGACCGCGTAGCCGGGCTAATTGAAACCGGCGCGAATGAAGGAGCAAAAATCGTCTCCGATGGTCGTGCGATTAGAGTGGACAATGCGCCGAACGGTTTCTTCCTAGGGCCTACTATTTTGGATGAGGTGCAATCCAAAATGACAGTGGCGCGCGAGGAAATATTCGGTCCCGTGCTCAACGTCATGCGGATGGATGATCTCGATGCCGCTATCGCAACCGTGAATTGTTCGGCTTACGGAAACGGTGCGTCCATTTTCACGCGCTCGGGCAAAGCGGCGCGTGAGTTTAAGCATCGGGTAAAAGCAGGCATGGTTGGCATTAACATTGGCGTACCAGCATCCATGGCATGGTTTCCATTTAGCGGTTGGAGCGATTCTTTTTTTGGCGAGCTGCATATGCAAGGAAAGGAAGGCGTGCAGTTCTTCACTGAACAAAAGGTCGTCACAAGCAGATGGTTCGGTGAAGAAGAAGGCAGTATCTGGAGCAATCGATGATGCGCATTCCCGAGCTTCCAGCGTTTGATTATCAGCCGCGGCCATATGCTGGGCCTCACGCGGAAGAGGTGCTTCGGCTGCGCCGGGAATTTTTGAATCCCGGTATTTTTCTCTATTACAAAAAACCTCTCATGCTCGTCGAAGGCAAAGGCCAGTACGTTTTCGATGAGACCGGTCGGCGTTATCTCGATGCGCTGGGCGGAATTGTGACGGTGAGCGTCGGCCATTGTCATCCCGATGTGGTGGAAGCAGCGCGCAAGCAAAATGAAATGCTGCAGCATTCCACCACAATTTATCTGCATCCGAACATTGCCGAGTACGCCGAGAAGCTGGCCGCGAAAATGCCCGCCGATCTGAAAGTCTGCTACTTCGTCAATTCCGGTTCAGAAGCTAACGATCTCGCGCTGCTCATGGCGCGTGCTTACACGGGCAATTATGACGTCATTGCGCTGCGCAACTCCTATCACGGCGGCAATGCCTCAGGGATGGGATTGACCGCGCATTCGACCTGGAAATACAACGTGCCGCACAGCTTCGGCGTTCACCACGCCATGACGCCCGATCCGTATCGGGGCGCCTGGGGACGCGAGGACAAAAACGCCGGCCGCAACTATGCCGCGGACGTTAAAAGTTTGATCGATCACGCAACCTCAGGCCAGATCGCTGGATTTATCGCCGAGTCGATCCTTACGAGCACGTGCGCGCGGCTGGTGGAGTTTGAATTGCCGATGAGGTGCAGACGGGCTTCCGTCGCACCGGCACGCATTTTTGGGGGTTCGAGACCCAGAGTGTCGTACCAGACATCGTGACGATGGCAAAAGGGATGGGCAATGGCGCACCATTGGCGGCTGTTGTCACCACGCCAAAAGTCGCGTCAACACTCGCCCAGCGCACACACTTCAACACATTCGGGGGCAATCCCGTCGTTTGTGCGCAAGGTCAAGCCGTCCTCGACGTCATTGTGCGGGAAAACCTGCAGGAGAACGCGCTCAAGATTGGCGATCAAATTGCAACCGGTTTAAATCGGCTCAAAGAAAAACACAACATCATCGGAGACGTGCGCGGCAAAGGCTTGCTACTCGGCATTGAGCTGGTGAAAGACCGCGCAACAAAAGAGCCCGCTAAGGCCGAGTGCGCCGAGGTTCTCGAACTCTCCAGAGACATGGGATTGTTGCTTGGCAAAGGCGGATTATACGGTCAGACGATCCGCTTTTCGCCGCCAATGTGTCTCGACAGCCCAGACGCGGATTTCCTGCTCGAGGTACTGGACACTGCGTTGACTCACCTCTAATTCTACCGCCCACTAGCTGGCGTAAACTTTCCAATCTCTTCCACTATTGCCAGTCGTTTTGGACTCGGCGGATGAGGATTTTCTAAATCGCAGGTTGTTTCCCACCCCTTCCCATTCCAACGTGTCTGCAAATCGGAAAGCGAGATCATGAAGAGTGAGGGGAGGGGATAGATGACTGACGAACATATCGAGAAGACCAAATCAGCAATTGAATCTGCTGAAAATATTCCGGCTGATAGGAAAGCTGAGTTGCTGGATCTGCTGTCGAAACTCAAGCCAGCGATCACCAAGGTTTCGGAGACACATCAAGAGCATGCCCGGCGAATTGCACAACTGGTTGAGGCCTCGGCCCACGAAACCATTCGCGCCGAGAAAAAGCCGGAACACACCAACAGACTTTTGCACGAACTAAAACAGTCCGTCGATAATTTTGAGGCGTCGCATCCGGAGCTCACGGCTTTCGTGACGAAATATTCTGCGGTCTTATCTGCCATGGGTATTTGACCGCCGGTAAGGCGCAGGCAATCGCAAAGCGCGTCATCAGGTTCGCGTCGGCTTATTGCTCCTGACTGCTCACAGGCAATTTGCGGTGGAAAAATTCGGCAGTGGCGCGGTAGGCGCGGACCCAATCATTCCAGCGGAGCAGATCATGAATTTCGTCGGGAATAATTAGCTCGTCGAACGCCACGTTTTGGGCGCGCAGTTTTTCGACCAAATCAGTGGTTTGCTGGAACGGCACGTTGCGATCGTCGTCGCCGTGGATGAACAGCACCGGTGAGCGCCAGCTCTCCACGCTTGCGACTGGCGATGATTTGAACGCAAGCTCCCGCGCTTCTTTGGCGTCCGGCGCAACGTTTGCGTTCTTGGCATCGACCTCTTCGGCCCACATCGGCAGGAAAGTGGCCCAGTCGTGGACGCCATGGAAATCGACGCCGGCTTTGAAAATATCGGAGTTGCGCGCGAGGCCCATGGCAGTCAGAAACCCGCCGTACGATCCGCCCCAGAGACCGATCCGCTGGGGATCCACGTTGTCGAGTCCTTGCAAAAATT
>QHOR01000321.1:0-2106 GCA_003219395.1 Verrucomicrobiota bacterium
AACTGCCATCCCTCCACTCCAGTTATCTCACATCAGCGAACGTAGATCGCCGCAGCTTGAACCCGATGGTTAATCAGCGGTCCGCCGACGCTGCCAGCACCGCCATAAAAGCTGCCCGCTGTAACCGAAACCGCCGCCGCCAATGGCTAACCCGCCAACCGAGACGTCATAGACGCGCTGCAGTAAAATGCCGTTTGCGCCAAGAGCAGCCGCCTGCTCCCGCAACCGGGAGATGCCCAGCTCCATGGAAGGCCGATCGGGAAAAATCCAGCTCGTCCCGGCCGGGGAATCGAGAATCGCTATCCGCTCAAAATGCCGCGGCGGCACTCGGTAGAGGCGCACCGCTTCGGGGCTGATGGGAGGACGCGGTTGACCGACGATGAGGGGCTGCGTGGCGCAACCGCAAATCAAGCAGGCCGCGGCGAGCATCGCTGCACACAAACGGAGAAATTTCATACCAGATTAACTTCATGTCGGACTACTAAGTTGCGCAGGCATTTTTTCACTCATCTTATTAACGGATTCGAAGCGAAACTCTCTCCACGTAACCAGTTTGCTCTGGAGAATTTGGTCCGTCGTTCAGCCAGATGAAATACTGGCTGCATTCCTTGAACTTAAAAGGGATCGCGCACGAATCAGCGCTTTCGGCGCTGCTTGGTGATAATTGAGAACTCTTACCGCCTCCCAACTGCCCCCGTTAGGCGCTCCCATTCATCAAGGCTGCCGCGAAAGCCAAGCTCGCAGGCAGTATTGAAGCTCAGCCGGGCGCTCATCCCGCAGCGCTTTCCGCTTTTTGTATCGCTGACGTTCCGATAATGCCGGCGTGAAAGAAAGATGTGTGAAGCCAGCGGATCGTGCTCGGCTTCATCGTGGCGAGTTCGGATTCAACGTCACCTATCGCTGCGGTCGGGCCGATCCAATGCGTTTTGAAGGTAAGCAACACCCATGATGTTCGCTCGAACGTATCCAAGGACTGACGCTGACGGAGGCAAGCGGCCGCGCACTAAAACCGCCAGGCAACGCTCAGCTGGAACTTTGTCCGGAACTTGGTTCCGGGATTTCCTTAGAACGAAGTGACGGATGAAAAGCACTCCCGAGCCGGAGTGGCAGGTGCTGTGCAGTGGGGTTCGCGTTGCTCTGGCGGCAGGGTAACGAGTTGAGTTTTTACGCTTCATCAAGGTAGAATGCTGCCAGGATGGGCGCTTCATCCAAGGGCACAAAGTGAACCCGGCAAACTTTTTGGTTGAGCTGAAGCGACGCAACGTCTATCGCGCTGCGGTCGCCTACGGAGTCGCCGCATGGTTCCTCACGCAGCTTACGACGCAGGTCTTCCCGTTTTTTGAGATTCCGAATTCAGCAGTGCGTTTTGTCGTCATTGCACTGGCGATTGGATTTCCAATCGCGATGCTACTCGCCTGGGCCTACGAATTCACCCCCGAAGGAATAGTTCGAACAGAAGATCTCGATCCTGCACACGCGAGATCGGTTCAGCGGGCAACCGGACGCATGCTCGACTTCATCATTATCGGGGTGCTGCTGCTGGTTATTGCAATGTTGATTGTTGGACGACTCCCTTTTTACACACAGACAGCCGAAGCGATCGCTCAGAAAAGCATTGCGGTGTTGCCGTTTGAAAACCGGAGCGAGGAAAAAGCCAACGCCTACGTTGCGGAAGGGATCCAGGATGAGATTCTGACACGCTTATCGAAGATAGCAGATTTGAAGGTGATCTCGCGAACATCGACCCAGCATTATAAAAGCGCGCCGGAAAACCTGCGTGAGATCGCAAAGCAACTTGGCGTTGCGCATATTCTGGAAGGAAGCGTGCAGAAGAGCGGCGACGCAGTGCGTGTCAACGTGCAGTTAATCAAAGCAGCTACCGATTCGCATCTTTGGGCAGACACGTTTGATCGTAAACTGACCGACATCTTTTTGGTCGAGAGTGAGGTGGCTAAGGCCATCGCCGACCAACTGCGGGCGAAATTGACCGGCGAGGAAGAGCGAGTCATCGCCGCCAAACCGACAAACAATCCCGAGGCTTACGACGCCTACCTGCGCGGTCTGGCTTATAACGTGGAAACGACATACACGCCCGCCAACGCTCTT
>QHOR01000321.1:2171-3306 GCA_003219395.1 Verrucomicrobiota bacterium
GTTGGGCGCTACTGTCAATTGCGGATGCGCGCGGCTACGTCACACAAAGCCTTCAACCGACGGTCGCTCTCCGTGAAGAGACGCGCGACGCAGCCGAAACCGCGCTCGCTCTTCAGCCCAATCTCGGCGAAGCCATGTTGGCCAAGGGACTTTACTATTATTCTTGTCTAAAAGATTACGATACCGCAGTGCATTACTTTGAGCAGGCACGTTCGCTGCTTCCGAATAGCAGCCAGATTGCTGCATCGCTCGCCTCTGTCGCGCGAAGGCGAGGGCAGTGGGAGCAGAGCGAGTTGTATTTCAAGGAAGCCGAGCGGCTCGACCCCCGCAACGTGGTCCTGCTCGGACAGCATGCACAATTCTATATTGAGCTTCGCCGTTTCCCCGAAGCGCTGCGAAAGTTTGACCAGGTTCTCGATATTGTGCCGAACGACGTTGATACGCTCGTGGCAAAGGCGGCTATCGCACAAGCTGAGGGCGATCTGCCGCGAGCTTCCGCGCTCCTCGCTCCGCTCCGTCCCCCGGCCGAAGATCCGCAGGCGTTGGAAACACAAGTTTACCAAGCGATTTTGGAGCGTCAGCCTGCAAAAATCATCCCGCGGCTAGTAGAACTACTGGCCAAGCCTGATCCCGCGCTAGGTTATATCACTGGTGAACTGCGTTTTTATTTAGGCTGGGCGCAGGAGGTCGCCGGCGATCACGCCGGCGCCCAGGAAAGTTGGCGGCAAGCGCGGGCTGAACTGGAAGGCTTTTTCAAAGAACAGCCTGAAAATTTTAGCCTCATTGGGAATCTTGCGCTTGTGAGTATGGCTCTTGGTGACAAAGCCACCGCCTTCAAGCTGATTGAGCAGGCCATGGCCGTGATCCCGATCGAAAAAGACGCCGTGGCCGGTCCCATCCCGATCGAGATCCTTGCCCGAGTGGCGGCGCAGATGGGGGAACCCGACCATGCCATCCCTGCTTTACAAAAGCTACTCTCGATACCATACGATGGCGCACTGGCTGAAAACGTGCCGCTTACTCCTGCACTGCTCCGGCTCGATCCGATGTTCGATCCGCTTCGGAACGATCCGCGCTTTCAAGAGCTCACATCGGGTGCGGCGAAATAACTGGCTTCGGAACGTAACCGGAGAGA
>QHOR01000321.1:3336-7353 GCA_003219395.1 Verrucomicrobiota bacterium
CTTGAAATCGGGGTCCATGTCCCAATGGGATATTCCATCTTCGCGTCCCTTAACTACGGTTGTTACGATGCGCGGAAATTAGGGAATAGGCGGGCCGCTACCGACGGAGGGACGAGCTTCGGCATTGCTCCGGCGTGTGGGAAAAAGCACACTTGACGAAAAACGTGTAAAAATGCCACGCTGGATGGCGCTATGAAAACCTTCCCTCCTTTGTTCAATGTATTAGCCGCGATGATCGCAGTAACGATTCTACAAGCTTGCGAAAGCCAATTAGGCACGGGGTGCGTGTGCGCGAAGCCAACGCTGGAACCCCCAAACGCGAATGGTCAAACTGGGACTAGCGTGATGGTCACCATAGCGACGACTACGACAGGGGCTTCTTTGCGGTACACGCTCGACGAGAGTACTCCGAGTTGCGGACCGTCACCTCACGGCACGCCAATAGCAGCGCAGAGCGGCCGCGTCCCTGTTCCTCTCGTGTTCGGGAGGACGTTAAAGTTGCAGGCGATTGCGTGCAAAACGGGATGCACCGATTCGGCCATCGCGACCGGATATTACACGCCGTCAAATTAAGAATTGCCATCATCGCATCCATCGTTCCTGAGCGGCGAATGGCCGGCTAAGCCGCTCCACACTCCCGTAACCTGAGGAGACTTCTGAAGAGCAGCTACCAAAGAAACGGGATCAGGCGGTAACGGACTTTTTCCCTGTAGCCGTCGTAACCTTGCAGTTTTCTCTTCAAAAACTGTTCCTCGAAGACGCTTCGCACAGCTAACACCGCGATCGGAACAATGGCGAGCACAGCCGCCGTATACGATCCCAGCCACAGAGCGGGGCCTATAACCATCGGGATAAATCCTGAGTACATCGGATGCCGCACCACCGCATAAACACCAGTGTCGATGACTCGCTGGTGTCTTTCTCGCTGCAGCCTGACGACTGGCACGGCAAACGGATTTACTTTCATTGTGAGAGTGATGATCCACCAGCCTCCAACGTAAAGTGCGAGCCCGAAAAATGAAATGAGCCCGCTGGTTTTTGGCGCAAGGTGGAAGCGGAAGACGTCTAGCGGAATAAAAAGGATCTGCCCGACGAATGAAATGACGAGCAAAATTACGAGCATTCGGTCCCACAGCGGCTGTCCTTTTTGAATGATTCCTCTGGCACGCTCGGAGAATAACCCGGCGTTATCGGGCAAAATGCTGTAGATCGCCGTAACCATCACGAGGGCGGTAACACCGAGAAACACCCATGCACGCCACCAGTGCAAGGTGCCGGCCGGTAGGAATAGCAAGAGAGCGTAAAACGCGATATTGAAGACAACACCAGCAACGATCTTGGGAATGGCCATCGCGCTCGGAAGAAATCGTGAAACGTGATGGGTAGCGCAGACGATCAGATTCTAACTTCTCACTTATTCTTCCACCGACGCTCATGATCTAGTAACCATTTCTTACGCCACAACCCACCTCCATATCCGCACAGCGTGCCGTCAGCACGGATCACGCGGTGACAGGGAATGATGATGCAGATCATATTGGTGCCGTTCGCACGCCCCACCGCCCTGCGCGCGTTTTCATCTCCCAGTTGTTTCGCCATCCAGGAATACGACCGTGTTTCACCTGCGGGAATCGACTGCAATACTTTCCAGGCCCGCAATTGAAACTGCGAACCAATCGGCGCGAGTGGAATATTGAAGTTGAGGTCTTTGCCAGAGAAGTAATCCGCCAACTGCGAACTGACTGCTTCCAGGTGTCGATGTTTACCGGGAACAAGATTTGTTCGCAGTCGTTTTCGCAACAGTGACAATTCACGTTCCGTAGCGCGACGATCAAAAAACTCAAGCAGTCGCAGACCGTCGTCATCGGCGACGGCGACCATTCCTCCGAGTGGTGTGTCAATTCGCTCCGCGAAAAGAGGAGCGCTGGCGCTCGCCCTTGCATTCGTCGGAGGTTCGCCAAAAACCCGGGTAAACGCTTCTCGGAAACCGCTCTCGGATTCAAAGCCGCTGCCATTGCGCGCTTCCTCTACGCGACTGCCCTGTCGCACCCGGCTCAAGGCAAGACCCATCCGGCGCGCGCGATGATATGCTTGAAACGTCATTCCGTAGTGGCGTTTGAATTGACGTCGAGCGGTTGAGGGATCAATCGCCAGCGCCATCAATTCCTTGTCGGTAAGTCGTCCGCCCGGGGCGCGTTCCACTTCGGTTCGGAGGCGTTCAATCAATTTGGGCGGGCGTTGATTCAGATCCATCGGGTGACAGCGCAAGCAGGGACGATAACCGCTCTCGAGCGCTTCACTCGATGTGGCGAAGAAATCGATATTCTCACGCGCTGGTTTTTTCGCGGTGCACGTCGGCCGGCAGAAAATCCCCGTCGTCCGCACTCCAACAAAAAAGATGCCTTCAAAACTTAAAAAGATGCCTTCAAAACTTGTGTCGCGATTTACTAAAGCGCGGTACATCGTTTCATTCGGAGGAAGAAGTTCCATTGTTTCCATGTTTACAAATTAAGCGCTCGCGCGAATCGACGCATCGACGAAATTCGGGCAGCGAATTTCGAGCAAACCCTCACGCACGGCAGATTCGGAAGGTAAAACAGCCGCGAGTAACGCTCCGCGCATCTAAAAATTCGGTTTTCGGATTTTGAAACAGCTTTGCAATTACTTGTTCCGGTTCGCCTTCGTTCACGACCTCAGCATCGACCATGTTGTAACGTGCATCATACGCGCGCAAGGCGCGGCCATTGCGAAAATCTTCCGGATATTCGCGCGTTGCATCGTAACGGTCACAGCGCTCAGCATGGACAAAGATCGGGCCAGTCTCAGAGTACGGATGGCCCGCAGGAATGGCAGCGTAGGGAAATAGGATGACGCGCTCGCCAGGTTGCGCCCAACGCAGACAGTGCCGGCACGGGTAACCATTCGCAGAATCCACTTCGATGACGACGTGGTCTGCGGCACCAGACTGTGCTGCTTGCCGAGCTTCCTCTGCCACATTGGTGGGAAGCGGAACAATACGAAACCCGCTGCTCGCGAAAGCTTTCGGAGTTAATGTTTTCATAACGCAAACGGAGCGCGTCCGCGCGGATTACGCATCAACGAAATTCAGGCGTCGAATTGTCAGGGCGCCTGCACTTTCGGCGCCGAACCGGAAAGAATCGGCACCCGGCGGAGATCGATATATTTGGCGAGCCAATCGTAGCGGTCTTGCAGTGCCTGGGGGTCATTCAGATCATGGCCAGTGTCGTAGTACAGCACTTGTTTCGGATCACTTGCAGCCGCAGCGTAGCGGTCCATGGAAGTCTTATCGAAAAGCTGTTCGAAGTTGGCAAATTGAAACAGAAGAGGAATGGGCGATGCGTGACCAACGAAATGAATAGCATCGATCTCGCCGGCGATCTGTGCGTATCGCTCAAACTGCCCGGGAGGCCGGCTCTTCCTGAGTTCGACTATTCCGGGATCGTTAGCTCGCAGAAAGATGTCACCAATCTCTGCGACACCCGCCATTAGCACGGACGTTTTCATGCGTTTATCTATAGCAGATAAAATCGAGCCCCATTGCGCACCGTAACTGTGCCCGACGTAGGCTAGCCGGTTAGGATCGACGTCAGGGCGAGCAAGCAGCAAATCCATTCCGCGACGAAGCTCCACAACTGCCTGAATTTCAATGTCACGATCCAGCTCCGGTTTGTCGTAATGATTGGGCGTTTTGTGCCACGGTGGCGGACGATCCCATGGATAATCGGGGATGAGTGATACCGCGCCCGCTCTCGCGTAGAGCTTGGCTTCGGGAATAAATTCTGTGCGTGTGCCATTCCCCCAGTGACCGAAAAGAACAGCTGCGAACTGTCCTTTGCCCTTCGGAACAACCAGATACGCCGCGACCGGTCCGCCTTTGGGACTGGCGTAGGTTATGTCGTGAAGAGTTCCTCCGTCGAATCCTTCGATAATTTTGTCGTGGATATCGAGCGGCGCCTTCGCGTCATAATCGAAAAAGTGAAATGCGGTTTCGTACTG
>QHOR01000322.1:0-2961 GCA_003219395.1 Verrucomicrobiota bacterium
GAGGCAGGAACCGCGTTACTACCCAGACTTGGAGATCGACGCGCCGTGGCCAGCGCCGCAGTCTTGCGCCCGGGCGGGCCGGTTTGGTCCTGGCCGATTACCGACACTTGGGTGCCGCCCCCAAAAATGACCAGATTTGTACCAAGTAGAAGTTTATTGGATTTTTCGCGTTCCTGCTTCTGGCGCTCTGCCACGATCGACTTTTCGTTACGTAGCGGAGGAAAATCTGTAATGAACCGACTCGTCTTCATGAAGCGATCAATGTCGAAATCCACAGGATCGCTGAGAGCAGCGTCGGGGTTGCCGAAGACCATCTGCCCCGCACGAACGAGAATGGAATCGCCAAGGTGCCCGGGGCGATAGGATCGAACTGTGCCTTCCAGCACTAAAAGCTTAGTGCTCGATGACGGTAGTGGTGCCCGCCACGGCTGCCGCGACGCTCCCCGCGTGAATTGTCGCGCTATTTGCCTCCCTTGGAGCCTCAACAAGCACTGCCCCTTCCTTCAGATTCAAACCGCGCGTTCCATGGTTGAAATTAAATGCCGTATGAGCGGCGAGCCGCACAACCGTTTCGTTAGAAAAATCCAACTCTGCGCGCGATTCGTTGCCGGTCAGGACAACAGTCTGCTCCTGAACGATCTCGTTTACCGATGCCCCGTGCCTGGCATTGTTAGGATCTGCTAACTCAACATGATTTTTTACTCGCGTGATCTGCGCTTCGTTGGTCGAAGCGGCGGTCAGCTGGCCGGCGAAGCAAGTCCCAAGCGACGCACTTATCGTTATGAAAGCAAGAAGAGGAAGCTGCCGGTACATGGACACGTTGGTTGGAAGACCTAACTCCGGCGGGCTTTGTGACGCCTAAACCTTGCCAGGTCAAGGATTATTTACACCCCTACAAGGTACTTATCCGGAAACGGTGCGGCTAGGTTTCGAAAAATTTTAGTTCCGCTCCTAGTCCCTCCGACAAGAGCAAGACAACTGGGGCAAACAATCGCGCGTGGGCCATTTCCAGCACCAACGTAATGTGGAACCACCTACGGGCTTGAGGCTTTCTCCTCGCAAACTGAAACACCCAGCAACTGGCGCTGCCACGGGACCAACAATGCCGGAGCTCGCGAATCATTCGCCGCAATCGCCTCCAGCGTGCTTCGCGGTGCAATGAACGAAGGTTCCAGCCCGAGTTTCTCAGCCGCTTTGTTGCGTCGGCGTCGCAGTTCTTCTGCTCGTTGCACGGTCTCAGTGGTCGGGCGGGTTCCGGAGCGACGGCGCGAAACCGGCCATTCCGATTCGGGGGCGCGCAATCCAGCTTGTGCGGCCTCGCGAAACGCTTGCCGGCGGCGAGAAGAAAAATGTTTGTAGTCAGGCACACTTCCCGCAGTGAATTTCACTGCAGACTTTAAGAGGTCCTCATTCCGCAAAATGTGAAACGGCGGGCGATCTGCCTGTTCAGCTTCTTTTTCGCGCCATAACCACAGCGCCCGCAGGATTGCGGCTTCGCGTCCACGCAGTGCGCCAGATCCGCGAATACGCCAGAGTTCATCCTGGTCACGGATGCGCGCCACAGCGGCTAGCTCAATGGCACGTTGGCAAGACTGCTGCAGCCAATCCCGGCGCTCACACTGATTCAACTCTGCTTCGAGTTTTTCGGCAAGCGGCAACAAATAATGCACATCATTAATTGCATATTCCGCCATGCGCGTTGGCAAAGGTCGTTGTCCCCAATTCGCCTTTTGCGAACCCTTGAGGAGCGTGTGTCCGAAATAACGTTTTACTAAAGCAGCGAGGCTAAATTCCCGAATTCCAAGGAGCCGAGCTGCGATCAATGTGTCGAATATTTGCCTGGATAACAGATTGAGGCCACGACGCAGCATCCGCAGATCGTAATCGGCGCCGTGCAGAACAATTTCCCTGGTTTCCAGCGCCCCCCGCAACGGCTCCAGATCGGTATCAGCCAGCGGATCGACCAGAAAGTCGCAAACAGCCCGCCTGGGTTGATGGCTTTCGGCCATCTGCAGACCAGTATCAACACTGGCTGCAAACCCCGCCGCCGGGACACTGATCTGCAGCAAGCAAAGCTTTTCCCGATACGAATGAAGACTATCCGCTTCGGTGTCGACTGCGACGCGGTCGGCAGATTCGATTTGCTCAATTAAACTCGCGAGCTGCGCGGCATCCTTAATCACATCAACGCAATCCGCTCAGCAACAATTCAGCATTGGTTTTGGTCGCATGCAGGTTATCGAGAAGCTTTTCCATCGCTTCGAGAGGCGGAAGGGCTGCCATTGTCTTGCGCAGCATCAGCACGCGTTCCCATTCATCGGGATGATACAACAGCTCCTCGCGCCGGGTCGCTGAGAGCATCGGGTGGATCGCCGGGTATAGCCGTTTCTCCTGGAGGGCACGATCAAGATGCAACTCCATATTACCGGTGCCCTTGAATTCTTCGAAAATCAATTCGTCCATTCGACTGCCAGTTTCGGTCAACGCGGTGGCGAGCACGGTCAGACTGCCTCCTTCTTCTACATTGCGCGCAGAGCCGAAAAATTTCTTGGGCTTCGTCAACGCCTTCGCCTCTACGCCACCGGACATGATTCGTCCCCTGCCCGGCTGCATGTTGTTATACCCGCGCGAAAGCCGCGTGATACTATCGAGTAAAAGCACAACATCCTTTTTCATTTCCACAAGACGCTTGGCGCGCTCCATTACCATTTCCGCGACTTGCACGTGTCGCTGCACGCTTTCGTCAAAGTTGGAATGGTAGATCTGACAATCGATTTCCCGCTCCAAGTCGGTCACTTCTTCCGGCCGCTCGTCCACCAAAAGCACGATCAGAACGATCTCAGGATGATTCACCCGGATCGCTTTGGCGATCTCCTTTAGCAGAATGGTCTTACCCACTCTCGGCGGCGCCACAATCAGTCCGCGCTGCCCGCGCCCCAGCGGCGCCAGCAAATCCACCGC
>QHOR01000322.1:2970-5624 GCA_003219395.1 Verrucomicrobiota bacterium
CTCAAGAATGATCCTGCCCTGCGGAAACTGCGGCGTCAGCTTGTCGAAATCGGTAGGCTCCGTCCATTCCGCCGCTGGCTGGCCCTCAATTCTTGTGACTTGCTGGAGAGCGAGGAACTTGCCGCGTTGACCTGGCAATTGCACTGTTCCAGCAATGTGTTGTCCCGCGCGAAGATGATACTGTTCAATCAGGGCACGAGCCACGCAAACGTCCTCCGGAACCGGCAGAAAGTTCAACTTCGGCCACCGCAGCATGGCAAAGGAATCGACCACCTGATCGAGGAAACCTTCCGCGGTGACAGTAGCGCCCCTTGCTAATGCAGAGCGGATGATATCGAGAAGGTGTTGATGACGCGACCGCGCAGGGTGTAAATAAACATCCACATCGCGCGCCACCGCCGCGAGGGCTTCACTCGAGGATTCCTGCAGCTCGTTCAAATCAAGTGCGAGCTCTGTTTTTAGCTTGTCTTCTTCGTTGGCTCGCGTGTTGGAACCCGGCGACGTGTCCGCCGTGCTGTCGGTACGGGCAGGGAAAGCTTCTGCCTCTACTGTTTCCCTTCGCGAGGTGGAGACTTTTAGCTTTTCTTCCATGATTGCTCTAGCCAAAATGCAACGAGAGTCTTCGCCTGTGCCACGAGCATCGCACGGTCGCCATTATTCCAAATGACGTGATCGGCGCGCCTGATTTTCTCCTCGAGAGGCATTTGTGAGTTAATCATTTCTTCGGCTTCGGAGTGTTTGAGACGGATTCGTTTCAATAACCGGTTTAGCTGCACCTTGTGGGAACAAGCAACCACGACCACCCGCTCGCACAATGCTTCGCCACCCGTTTCATAAAGAAGTGGGATATCAGCAAAGAAGAAATCAGAAGAATCACGATGCCTTGTCGCCTGCGCCACCCACTGGCGACGTATCCGAGGGTGAAGAATTTGTTCGAGCGAGCGTCTTTGGGTTGCGTCGCGAAATACTATCGCTCGAAGTTTAGCTCGATTCAAGTCCCCCTCCGGCGAAAAGATCTCGCTACCGAACCGATCGAGGATTTCCTGTTTTACCTGTGGCACTTCCGTGAGTGCGCGTACCGCCAGATCGGCATTGAAGAATTTCGCTGACGGTATGATCGCTCGCAGGCAATCACAAAACGTGCTTTTGCCCGTCGAAATTCCGCCCGTGATCCCGATCGCAGGCATAAGCGGCCAACTCACCGCGGTGTAATGCCTTCGGCCAAGTCCACGTGGAAGGTTTGTTTCACCTTTGTTGGACCGAAGGTTAATTCCGCAGTGTAATCTCCGGATGGCAGAAGTCGTTTCGGATCATCACCACCGTACTCGGCGATCACGTCTTTGGTCGGCCGCAGGTCCCAGTTCAACCTGGTAAAACCCGGTGTGCCCGGAGCTTTAAGATTTGCGACCGGCTGGCCGGTTGATTTTGTCACGACGATTTTAATTTCGTCGCCGGTGAACTCTCGCACCCAGACGGTGAACAGCGCGCCTTCGGCCGGATTTTGGCCGCGATAACGTCCCTTCCCGTTCGCATCAACAAATCCCGGTTGCAGATAAGCCCCGGTCAACGAACGCACGCTAAACAACTGAGCCGGTTTAGACGCTATCTCTGGTGTGAATTCCCGAAATGGAATGGTGTCGTCAAGAATGGCAAGGCTGCGACCATGTGTTGCAATCACAAGATCCGACGTGCGCGGATGAATCTGGATATCGTCCACCCGCACCGAAGGAAGATCGCCGATGCGCACCCAACGCGCGCCTTGATCGAACGACGCGAACACTCCGACTCGCGGACAACTTCCACAGGATTGCTTTGGGGAAGATCCCCCGTAACAGCTTCCCAGGTTTTACCAAGATCAGCCGTGCGCAGAACTATTGAACGATCATCACCCGACCGATATGCGTTCGTGGCCACGTACGCCACATTTGGATCGAAATTAGACGGCTCGATATGCACGATCCATTGGCCACGCGCCGCCTCCGGCAAATTGCTCGTTAATTCCGTCCACTTGCCACCGTCATTCTCTGTGATCCAAAGTCGCCCATCATCCGTCCCTGCCCATAACAGACCGGCACGCTTCGGCGACTCCGCGAGCGAAAAAACGACTCCGTAATTTTCCGCGCCACTTCCGGTGGCGTTTGTTTTTGTCGGATCATTGTAGGTAAGATCAGGACTGATCACCGAGTATTTTTCCATTCGATCCGTGAGTTTGAACACACAATTGCCACCCAGATAAATCACGCCCGGTTTATGCCGGCTCATAATCATTGGTGAGTTCCAGTGGAAGCGATACCGCGGCTGACCTTCGGCGGCTTCGGGCCGCAGACGGCGTATTTCACCGTTGCGCAGATTGATCCGATGAACTTCGCCTTGCTGGCTCTCCGCATAAAAGGTGTCGTGATCGGTTGGATCGAACAAAACGTAAAATCCATCACCACCGGCGAGCGCAGTCCAATCGGAGTTGCGAATCCCTTCCTTGCTTTGCACTCCGCTCGGTCCAACCCAGTTCTCATTGTCCTGAAGACCGCCCGCAATTCGGAAATACGGTTTCGTGTCGTCGAGCGAAATTCGATAATATTCTCCTGCGGGAATCTTGTTCAGATGATCCCAATTTTTGCCGGCGGCAAAGCTTTGATATACTCCGCCATCTGTCC
>QHOR01000039.1:0-12284 GCA_003219395.1 Verrucomicrobiota bacterium
TGAAGGCTTGCGCGGCCACACCACCGGTTACGCTGTGCCGCAATTCGTGATCGACGCGCCCGGCGGCGGCGGCAAGGTGCCTATCAATCCCGGTTACATTCTTTATCACGACAACGAGAAAATCGTCATCAGGAATTACGAGGGCAAGATCTTCGAGTATCCGGAAACCGGCAACGAGCAGGTCCAATTCGCGCCACAGCGCGAGTACCACGACGAATATCTCTATTCCTGATGCCGCTTGTCATTCCGAGCGGGGTCTATTCGACTCGCTTCGCCCGCTCAGGATAACTCCGCGTAGTCGACAATGAAGCGGACCCGCAGCCGCGACATAAACGGGAAGGCCGGAGGCTGAGCGAACGGGAAGTGCGCGAATCAATCTCTTAAGATCCAGAGATATCTCCACTTCGGTCGACACGACAAATTCTGCAAACGATTAGTGCTTACAAACCGACGGCTCGGATAACACGAATCACCTGATTTGCTGAATCCAAAGGAGCTTGTAATTGCATCCTAATATTGCTCCAAGGAACGAAGATCGATTCGATGAAATATTTCACCCTCGCATTTTTCGCGCTCTGGCTGTCGAGCGCTTTCGCTGAGAAGCCTCAGTCTGTTGAAATCCGTTTTTGTCCCGCATCGGCAGTTCGAACCTATCCGTTGGAAAGCCGACGCGACCTTCAAAGTCTCTTATTGCAGAATGCTGCCGTGATTAATCACGGCAGCGCGCCGTTCAAGATTGACGGGATCGACGTTGAGTTGCTGCAATCGAACCAAGTCGTTGAGTCGCGCAGGCTGGATCGAGAGGCGGTGCAGCGCTTTGCTGATCGCGGAGCAAAATTGCAGGCAGCTGATGTCATTAAACAGGTCGCCTTTCAATTTTGCGGCACTGATTTGATTGGGCCTAACATCAAATTGGGTGGGCTTATCTTGGATCGAGATCGAGCGCTTCTCATAACTCAGCAGGTATTCGCGTTCACCGGCGCGCGCGACACGCTCCGAGTTCGAGTGCATGGAAATCTCGACGACCATGCCACGGAATTCGCGGGTTCACTTCCAATCAAATCTGAATTCGCGAAGAATAAATATATCTTTCCGCTACGAGGCGTTTGGTATGCAGGCTGGGGAGCTTCGTTTCACACAGGACATCGCTGGGCCATTCCAGAAGAGTTTGCACTCGATATTGCGAAAATCGGTGAGAATGGACTCAGCCACAAAGGCGACGGTGCACAATTCGACGATTATTATGCTTATGGCGCGGATGTGCTCGCCGCGGCTGACGGCCGAGTAATCAGCGCCGCAGACGACCAGCAGGAGGATCCTTCCGCAATGCAGCGTCCTAACGAGACTCAGGACGCGTATTTCGCGCGACTGCAGAAAGAGCAGGCAGAGCGGATGGCCAAAGGCCTGACGGCGATTACAGGCAACTACGTGATGATCGATCACGGGAAGAATGAGTATTCGCTTTACGCACATTTACAGCCGGGAAGCGTGCGCGTTCATGTCGGCGATCAAGTGAAGGCCGGCGACGTGATTGCCACGCTCGGTTCCTCTGGCAATTCCACGGAGCCGCACCTCCACTTTCACGTCTGCGATAAACCCGACCCACTGATGTGTGCCGGTATTCCTGTGGACTTCAGCAATGTCACTACCCAATGGGCCGACCTGCCGCGTCCCATCCAAAGCGGCGACGTCGTCATTGCGAAATAGCGCACTGTATCAAGCAGCTCAAAGCCCGGCCGGTTGAGGGACTTTTATCGCCGAGGACGCCAGAGAAACTGCAAAACAGAGGTTCCCGTGCATTCCGGCCGGACCCGGCTCTTTCTAATTTCTTTTCGTTTGGCGGGTTGCGTAAACTTTACGCTTGCGTAATAAAGATCGCGCCGTGTAAAGTCGCCCACTTCGATTTTTGTCACTCAACTGTGGCTTTGTCATTTTTATAACTTTATGAATCAACGTTTAATCTCGGAAATTGGTCGCACTCAACGACTTGAAATCATTAACTCACTCAAGCGCACCAGAGGAATGTCTGTGAATGAGCTGGTGGAGAAAATGAAGATGAGCTACATGGGCATCAAGCAGCATTGTCTCACCCTGCAACGTGACGGTTACCTTGATACCTGGCGTCGGCCGCAAAAGATGGGTCGCCCGGAGATGGTCTACCGGCTGACACGGCGCAGCCATGATCTTTTTCAAGCCGATAGCCATCAGCTGACTGTCGACCTGCTGAAAGCAGCGGAGGAAATCTACGGACCTAACGCTCCTGAGAAGCTTCTTTTTAATATTTTTGAAAAGAAAACAGCCGCCCTCAAAGCCAGGGCAAAAGGAGACACAGTCGCTGAGCGGGCCAAATGGCTGGCAAATGTGCGCGACGGCGAGGGCTATATGTCCCAGTTCGTTTACAATCACCAGGACGGCGGGCCCAGGATTTTCGAATGCCATTCGCCGATTCTTAACCTGCTGGATCGTTATCCCATCATAGGCCGGCTGGAACAAGACATGTTCGAAGCAGTGTTGCGTACGAAGGTACGCCGGCAAATGGTGCGCAACTCAGGGCTGTACGAGTGCGCATTTCATTTCGCGGCTTAGCACAAACGCCTGTCATCCCGAGGTAAGCGAGAGAGCTCTGATCAGCGCGTTTGGTTACACAAGTACGGCTGCTTGATTACTGCGATTAGGCGAGGGTCCTTCGCAGGCTTCGTTCTCAAAATAACGGCGAGAGAGCACTGGGATCAATTCATTTGTTCTTTCGCTCTCTACGAATCTCGGTTGATTGAAGCCCCATGGCTCGGGCTTTTCCTTCCGTTGTCATCGAGAACCTTCAGCCGCTGATAGATGGTGGTCGCTATCCGGTCAAACGCATTATTGGCGAAGACCTGGCTGTGGAGGCGGACATTTTCAAGGATGGCCACGACGTCGTGGCCGCGATCCTGAAGTGGCGTGTTGTTGGCAAGCGCGCGTGGCGGGAAACGCCGATGAATTTCGTTGATAACGATCGATGGCGCGGGATCTGCACTTTGTACGACCAGGCCGTGCATGAATACACGGTCGAAGCGTGGACTGACACGTTTCGCAGCTGGCAGGCCGAGTTCACGAAAAAATTTGAAGCCGGCATCAACGATCTTCGGAGTGAAGCGCTCGAAGGCGCAGCGTTAGTAGAAGCCGCTGCCAAACGCGCACGCGATCGAGCCGATGGCAAGCGATTGCTGGAGTTGAGCCGCCAAATCTCGAACGGTCCCAACTCAGAAGTTAACGCAGTCGCCCGATCAGGCGAACTCGAAGTGTTAATGGCAACTTATCCCGACCGCTCCGGTGCGACGCAGTATCATCCTGCTCCCCGCATTGTTGTGGATCGGCCGGCTGCGTTAGTCGGAGCGTGGTACGAATTTTTTCCGCGCTCGGCTGAAGGCCATGGCGATCGTGGATCGACATTTCGTGACTGTTTACCCCGGGTGGAGGATGCAAGGAAAATGGGTTTCGACGTCATTTATTTTCCGCCGATTCATCCCATTGGACACACGAATCGCAAAGGCCGAAACAATTCGACCATCTGTGAGGCTGGCGACCCCGGTGTTCCGTGGGCAATCGGCAGCGCGGCTGGCGGACACAAAGCGGTGGAGCCTGCACTCGGCACGCTGGAAGATTTTGATTGGCTACAGAAAGAGGTGCGAAAGAGGGGAATGGAAATCGCCCTGGACTTCGCGATCAATTGTTCGCCAGATCACCCTTACGTCAAACAACACCCCGACTGGTTTTATAAACGCCCCGACGGCACGATCAAATACGCGGAGAACCCGCCGAAAAAGTACGAAGATATTTATCCGTTGAATTTTCATTGCGAAAACTGGCGCGATCTTTGGGCGGAAATGAAGAGCATCGTTTTGTTTTGGGCCGAGCGCGGCGTGCGCATCTTTCGTGTGGACAATCCGCACACCAAACCAGTCGCTTTCTGGGAATTCTTAATCACAGGCGTACGCGAGAAATATCCGGACACGATTTTTCTTGCCGAAGCGTTCACCAGGCCAAAGATGATGAAGGCGCTGGCCAAAGCCGGTTTCAACCAGAGTTATACGTATTTCACCTGGCGAAATACAAAGCGCGAGCTCATCGAGTATCTCACAGAGCTGACGCAAACCGAGATGAGCGAATATTTTCGACCGAACCTTTGGACCAACACGCCCGATATCCTGCCGCTTGTGCTACAGGATGGCGGGCGGCCCGCATTCATGATTCGGGTTGCTCTGGCCGCGACGCTTTCGCCTCTTTACGGCATCTACAGCGGGTACGAGCTGTGCGAGAACGAAGCCCTTCCGGGTCGCGAGGAGTATCTCGATTCGGAAAAGTATCAGTATAAGGAGCGCGATTGGAATGCGCCTGGAAACATCAAAGACTGGATCGCGCGGTTAAATAAGATCCGAAAGCAAAACCGCGCTCTTCAGCTTTACACGAATTTACGATTCCACGATGCCGACAACGATGCCATTCTATTTTACAGCAAGATGACCCCCGCGCTTGATAACATCATTCTCGTCGTGATGAATCTCGATCCGCAGCGCAAACAAAGTTCATTTGTTTACGTTCCGATTGAAAACTTCGGTCCGATGGAGAGCGACACGTATCAGGTGCAGGATTTGCTGAGCGGCGCGACTTACACCTGGCGCCGTCGCCGCAATTACGTGGAGCTCGATCCGGACATTCAACCGGCGCATATTTTTCTGGTCCGCCGCTGAGCTTTGGTTTGCCGCGCCTCGCAACTTTGGAGAACCGGCATGTGTTTGATCCTCCAGTGCGAGCATTTGCATCCGGTAATCGCCCTGCATATCATTACGAAATTTCTGCATGAAGATTAGGGTCCTTCTGTTTGCCGCGCTGGCGAGCGCGTCTCCTGTATTTGCACAAGAAGCCACAGCCACACCGCCTCTGGTGCCTGAGCACTCGCAGACCATCCTGGAGACGCTCCTGAAGGCCGGGCCGGTAATGATTCCAATGGTTTTGCTGTCGATCTTTTTTGTCATGCTCGTGGTGGTTTATCTAATGACAATCCGTCGTGGCGCAGTGGTTTCCAGCGGTTACATGGCCACGGCAGACGCGCTTTTGCGCAAGCGCGACTACCTGGGGCTGCTCGCAGTTTCCAATCGGCACGGGGAAGCGATCGCGCGGGTGGTGCAGAAAGTGCTCGATTTCATGACGAAAAATCCCAACGCCGATCTTCAGCAAGTTCGTGAAATTGCTGAGACGGAGGGAACGCGAGTGGCGGCCAATCTAAATAACCGGGTGATTTATCTGGCAGATATCGGCATGATTGCGCCGCTGCTGGGCCTGCTCGGCACTGTTTTTGGAATTATTCATTCCTTTGGGGCATTGGGAGCCGACATTGGTTCGGCGCGTTACGTGGCGTTGTCGCGCGGGATCAGCGAAGCACTGGTGAACACCGCCGCCGGACTTGCCATCGGCATTCCGGCGATGATGTTCTACGCATTCTTTCGAGGCAGAGCACAAAAATTGATTTCGGAATTGGAAGCTGCTTCAACGCACGTCCTGGCTTTACTTTCCTTGCAGTACGGCAGGCCCCAGCGAACTCCTGTGCTGATCGAGGAAGAACTGTAAACGTTATTCCATGAATCTGCGTGGTCACGCGCCTCTGCATCATCCGGGCATTCAGCTGGCGCCGCTCGTTGATGTACTCTTGCTTTTGCTGATTTTTTTCCTGCTGACGTGGAATGCCGCGCGGACCGAGAATGAACTCGACGTTAAAGTGCCAAAAGCATCGGCTGCCAAGGAGAAAAGTGCGCCAATTGGAGACGTGGTTGTTAACGTAAAGGCGGACGGTAACGTGGTGGTGAACCGCCGCACCTTGAGTGGCACTGAACTGACTGAATTATTGAAAAGCCTGGTCCAATTAAATTCCGAGCAAGCCGTAGTGATTCGCGGCGATGAAGCTGGTGCCTACAAGAACATCGTCAGCGTGTTGAACATTTGCACCGAGGCAGGGGTAACTAACGTAGCTTTCGCGACAGCAAAATGAAAACCAGGTCCGGCGCAGCTGGTCTCCTGGGAGTGGCGATGCTGCTTTTGACGGCGGGCATCGGCGTTGCGCAATCAGAGCCGGAAGTTCGCCGGGCGCGTCCCGTTAATGAGCCGCCGATCCCGCGCGCACTGCCGGCAGACGAATCAGTGGAAAGAGTTCTCCGTTCTCTAAAGGAGCAACCGTCAGAGCCATCAGCCCATGAAGGCGAAGCGGCAGCCGAGCGTCAACTCGATTACGCGAATGGCCTGTTCACTCGCAAGCTTTACGATCTGGCGGCACCCGAATACCAAAAGTACCTGGATGATTATCCTGGCCGCGCGGGTCGGGCGAATGCGTACTTCTCATTGGGCGAATGCTATCGAAACCTCGGTCGAGCTTCGAGTGCTCGCACAAATCTGCAGAAAGTGCTCAACGATTATGGCGACAGCGAATTTGCCGGACCGGCCGCGTATGCGCTCGCCGAGATGGCGTTCGCTGACAAAGATTACGCTACGGCGCTTCCGCTGTTTCATCGGTCTGTCGGAAAATCGAAAGAACCGGCAGTGACACTTTCCGCGCATTACTTCGAAGCGCGGTGCCTTGAAGCTCTCGGTCGCAAGGAGGAAGCCGCGAATATTTATGCGGAAGTTGCCGAGGGCGGAAATCCAAATCCTTTCCGCGAAGATGCGCGAATCACGGCGGCATCCATTTTCGCAGCGCGAGGAAGAAAAATCGATGCGCTGAAGCAATACGAAGCTCTTGCCAGCGAAGCGCAAAAGCCGTCGCTAAAAGCAGAATCGGCCGTGCGCGGCGGCATGCTCGCGCTCGACCTTGTGCAGGCGGACAAGAGCAAAGTCGATAAGGCAATGGCGGACAGAGCAGAAGCGTTGTTGCGGAAAGGCCGGGCTCTTCCCGAATCCGGAAAATTCCGCGCGATCGCCCAGGCTGCACTGCGCCGTTTGCAATACCAGACCGGCCAATACGCGCAGTTGCTTGCGGAGTACAAAAAGGATCAGGGAAACCTGCCTGAGGCGGCCCAGGCCGAGGTATTGTTGCTCGCAGCAAACAGTGAGCGGCAACTTGGTCATTCGAAGGAGGCTGAAACATTATACAGCCAGATCATCAAGAAGTTCCCCGATCGAGAGGAAGCAAAAGATGCTGCCTATCAGCGGCTGATTAACGTGTACAACTCCGATCCGGCAGCGCTGATTTCGGCGGTGGACAATTTTCTTGCGACTAATCCGACGAGCGAACGCGCTAATCAGGCGAAATTGCTCAAGGCTGAAGCGTTTTACAAACAGCAGAATTGCGCGGAAGCAGTGCCGATTTACAAGGAACTGCGCGCTTCTCAGCTGTCGGCGAAGTTGCGTGCCGAAGCTGCGTACAAATTGGGATTGTGTCACGCGCAGGCAAAAAACGTTCCCGGTGTGATCGAAGCCTTCACGTATTACACGCAAACATTCCCGGATGATCCGCAAGTGCCTGCCGCACTCGCTCAACGAGCTTTGGCTTACCAACAAGACAAGAACTACTCTGCCGCGGTTGCGGACCTAAACACAATCCTCACAAAATATCCCAAGACGCACGAGCGAGAAGCAGCTTTGCAGTTAAAAGCTTTGATCCTCGGGCAACAGGAAAACACAAAGGGCATGATGGAAACGTTTCGCCAGCTTTTAAGAGAGTTCCCAAAGAGCTCAGTCGCAGCGCAGGCGCAATATTACATCGGCAAGGCTGCGTTTGAATCCAAGGATTACAAGACCGCTCTCAGCGCGCTCAATGCAGCTCGCCAACTGAATAAGGATCAATACTACACTCTCGCGTCACTCAGGATTATGCTATCTCAATTTTATTTAAAGGATCGGGCTGCGCTCACGAAAGAAGTGAACAGTTTCATGGCCAACAGCCCGACCACCAATGTTCCGCCGGAGGTTCTGGAATGGCTCGGAATTGGATATTACAACGAGAAAAATTTCCAGGCCGCGGAAAAATACCTGAGCGCGCTTCGCAAGATCGATAATCCTGGCAGCGTTAAGCCCGACTTTTTGTTTTATCTCGGAGACACAGCCATCAAGCTAAAGAATCTTCCCGAAGCCGAGGACGCGTTCAGTAAATATCTGCAGACAGCGAAAGACCCGGCTGGAAAGGCGAAGGTGTTGCTAGCGTTGGGCTCGGTGAAGATTAGCGTCCATAAACCCGACGAGGCTCAGAAAATTGCTGAAGAGATCATGACGCTGCAGCCAGAAGGACGTGTAAATGCGGAAGCACGGTTACTGGCAGGCGAAGTGCAAATGGAACGCGGAAACTTCGACGACGCCGGCAAAGCTTTTAAGGGAGTCGCTTTGCTTTATGATGATCCAGCCATCACTCCGCGCGCGCTGGACAAGGCGTCGTCATCATATCGGCAAGCAGGCAAAGCCGAGGAGGCCGAGCGGCTGTCGCACGAATTTACGCCGGCGGATAATCCTACCACTACTTGGGAGTAATTATTTTCCGGCGCTTATGGTTGCGATACCCCAAGGGCCATCGCCGACTTTAATGCGGCGCAATTCTTTGCGCGATTTTAGATCGACGACTGAGACATCGTTTGATGCTCCATTGGCGGTGTAGAGTTTCGATCCGCTGGGGTCGAGTGCGATTCCCCAGGCGCGATTTCCCACCGGGATACTTGTTGCTACTGCATTCTTTTCGGTATCGATAATTACAACCGTGTTTCCGCGGCCCGTTGAGACATAAAGCTCTTTTCCGTCGTGGGAGCTTGCAGTCCCCATCGGCAAGGAGCCTGTTGGCAATTGGATTTTTGACATCAATTTGTGCGACGCCGCATCTATAACGGCAACATAACCACCATTCTCGCAAGCGACATATGCGCGCGAGCCGTCCGGCAAAAATACTACGGACCGCGGCCGTCCGCCTGTCTCGATTGTAGCCACCACACGTTGTTGATCGGGATCGATCGCAAATACTTCGCCCTTCTCTTCGCAGGTGACGTAGACCTCGCCGTTCCGCGGGTTTACCCCGACACCTTCTGGTTCGTTCGAGACTTTCACTTTTCCACGAGACTGCCCGGAGCCAAGATCGATAATGGAAGCGCTCGAATCATCTTCATTCGCAATAAAAGCGAACCTTCCATCCTTGCTTATCGCGAATTGCTCTGGATCCGAGCCGACATGCCAGAGGTCAATCAACTTGCGCTCCACGGGATCGATGACCGCAAGACCATCTGCGGTCTTGTCTGCTGGTGCGCGATTTTCGTCCAGACCGGGAGCCATTCGTGGCGACCCGCTTAATGTCACGAAAAGTCGCTTGCCATCGGGAGCCGCGTGAATCCCGCGCGGTCTCTTGCCTGCCTTAAAGGTCGCGACAACGGAGTCCGTCGCGCCATCAATCACGCTGATTTCGCCAGAGCGTTCATTGGTGACATAAACGAAGTAGTTTGCCGATTCAGCGCGCATGACGAGTGCGCCCGCGAGAAAGACGCAAAGAAACAATTGGGCATTCACGTGTGACGCGTACATCGCAGGTGATCTGCACGCAAGTCATTGGCTACAGTTTAATATTGGACGTTGGCCGTTGAACGTTCGACGTTTTCTGCCGTGATCGCGCACGACAAGCTTTTCATTCCAGGTCCCGTTGAAGTATCGGAGAAAACCTGGGCCGCATTTTCGCGTCCGATGATTGGCCATCGCGGCGAAGACTTTAAGAACCTTTACCGCACCATTCATCCGGGTCTTCAAACCCTGTTTGGAACAAAACAGCCAGTCTTTCTTTCAACCTCTTCGGCATGGGGGGTAATGGAAGCATCCATCCGGAACTTGGTCGGTCACGGAGCGCTTTGCTGCATGTGCGGCGCGTTCTCGGATAAATGGTTCGATGTTGCAAAACGCTGCGGAAAACACGCTGAACCGCTGCAGGTCGAATGGGGAAAACACATCGATCAGAAGGCCATCGATAGGCAGTTGAGCACGGGAAAGTTTGATACTGTCACTCTCGTCCACAACGAGACTTCAACCGGCGTGATGAATCCTCTCCCGGAAATCTGCTGTACTCTCGCCAAGTACCCTGATGTGGCGCTGGTGCTCGACACGGTTTCGTCATTCTCCGGAGTCAAGATCGACATGGACACCCTCGGCATCGACGTGATGCTTACGGGTGCACAAAAAGCATTGGCGTTACCGCCAGGGTTTTCTTTGTTCTCCGTCTCGGAGAAAGCATTTGCTCGCGCAGAAAGAATCTCGAACCGTGGCTTTTACTTTGATTTTTTGGAGTTCAAGAATCAACAAGCAGAATGGACGACGCCGAGCACGCCCAGCATTGGGCATATGCACGCGCTGGAATGGAAGTTAGAAGAAATTTTCGAAGAAGGCTTGGAGGGGCGGTTTGCTCGTCACGCACGCACCAATGGTCTTGTGCATGATTGGGTTCGGCGGGCTGGCTTCGAATTTTTCGCAGAAGAAGGATTCCGCTCCAAAACGCTCACCTGCGTGCGAAACAACAAAGAGATAGACGTTCCGGCGTTGGCGAAGAGACTTCGTGAAAAGCATCATCTGGTGATCGATCCCGGTTACGGGAAAATTCGAGGCAAAACTTTTCGCCTTTCCAACATGGGCGACGAAACCGAAGAAACCGTGGCGCATCTGGTCAGCTGCCTGGACGACGTTCTGTAGTAGCTGGGCGAACATACCCCGGCGAATTCGGATTTGTAAGTGAGCGATCGCGCGCAGCGACGACGGCGAGGGCCCTCACACGCGCGGTTTGATCGCACAGATCACGTTGTGTTTTTAGTTGGTCCTCTGTATCAAATGGACAAATTATCAAACATGGACATTCGGCCACTGATCGTGATTTTTCCTGTCACACTCTGTTTCCTTAATCCGCTGCGGGCACTTTGCGCAGATCAAGTGCCCATGACAAAGGAGGAACTCATTCGCCGGACCCAGGAACTTTTCGACGCCGTGGTACCTGGCGACAAGGAACCATGGCAAAAATATTTCGCCGAGGACTGCATTTTCGCCGATGAAAAAGGTCGCAACTTAAACAAGGCGCAGCTTGTCGCAGATATCACGCCGCTCCCGAAAGGCTATTCGGGTACGATCAAGGTCGCGAAGGCCCAAAGCCTTATTCACGGGGACACAGCAGTTTTAAGTTACGACACCGACGAAACCGAAACCATCTTTGGCCAGAACCTCACAGCTCGTTATCACGTAACTGATACATGGCTGCGGCGAAACGATGGCTGGCAAATCGTCTCCAGCCAAGCAATGCGTTACTATGAAGATCCTGCAGTTGGCAGAATCGACCGGAAGAAATTCGCCGATTTCCAAGGCACTTATGAGCTGGCGCCCGGTCAAACGAGACGGGTTTTTTCTGAAGGCGAACTGTTATATGTCGAACGTAATGGAAAACGCGAACAACTTCTCCCCGAGAGCTGCGAAATCTTCTTTCGTAAAGGGGTCGAAGGCCGCATTCTGTTTCGGTACGCGGATAATGGAAGAGTGAACGCACTCATTGACCGTCGAAACAACGAAGACGTTATCTGGCGCAAACTGAATTAAGTTCGACGGCATCACGAAGAGAATCGGTGCTGCGCGCTAGTTTCCCTCAGGCGAATCGCGGCTAACGTCTTACTTGGAAATTAGCAGTTATGCCAATGATTGAAACTTCAGGCCTGACCAAGGTGTACCGCACGTACCGTAAGGAACGCGGACTTTGGGGATCAATCAAAGGCCTGGTCAAACGCCGTTACGATGAAACCCGCGCGGCCGATCACGTTTCCTTCAGTATCGAGGAAGGAGAGTTTGTTGGTTTTCTCGGTCCGAATGGCGCGGGCAAGACCACAGTGCTCAAAATGCTGTCAGGGCTATTGAATCCGACGTCCGGCGATGCGCGCGTGCTCGGCTTTGTTCCCTGGGAACGACGCAACGAGATGAAAAGACAGTTCAGCCTGCTCATGGGACAAAAGAATGCGCTCTGGTGGGATTTGCCTGCGCAAGAATCGCTTGAACTCAATCGCGCCATCTATGGGATCGACCGTTCGCGATTCAAAAAAGTCGTCGACGGATTATCGGAACTCTTGGAAGTACAGGACAAAATGAACGTCATGGTCCGTGAGCTCTCGTTAGGTGAACGGATGAAAATGGAGCTGATTTCCGCCCTGATTCATGAGCCGCGCGTGCTTTTTCTCGATGAACCGACAATCGGCCTGGACGTGGTCAGTCAAAAACGGGTCCGCGAATTTCTGCGTATCTACAACGAGAAACATCGTATCGTCACGTTGCTGACC
>QHOR01000039.1:12303-12792 GCA_003219395.1 Verrucomicrobiota bacterium
TGATCGATCACGGAAAAATCTTTTTCGACGGACCGTTGGATGAAATCGTCGATCGGTTCTCAGGGTATAAGATCCTGAGTCTCACTTTTGAAAAACAGGCAACGCGCGACCTTTCTGGCTTCGGCGAAGTGACGGAACAAACGCCGGTTTCCGTCCAATTGAAAGTCCCGCGCGCGAAAGTGACTGAAACCTGTCGTGAACTGCTCGCAGCGTGCGACGTGAGCGACATTAACGTTCAAGAAGTGCCCGTGGAAGAGGTGATACGCCAGCTTTTTGGCGAACGACGCGAAAATCATCGCGCTGCCGCTGTCGCCACGAAGGAAGCCGCAGAGGCGGCGTAATGACAGTGCAGCCTCTGGCTTGTGAAATCGCTCGAAGAGGCGGGCGGCGCGCTCGCGCTACGTCATATTCGGCAAGACACTCTTCTCCATCCCTTCGGCAAATGTAGGGTATCGCAGAGTCCAGCCCACACTGCGCAGCTTCGCGTTG
>QHOR01000040.1 GCA_003219395.1 Verrucomicrobiota bacterium
TTCAAAAATCACTAGGTCAAGGCCAAATCCCCTGGAAATAACTTAATCGCGGCCGCAATCAGATCTGCGGAGTTTTTTGCGAACTTCACTCCACCTTCCGCCACAAACCGGAGGTGAACTCAGAAGGAGTTATGCAGTTTGGTCTCGTGGCTGAGCAGGTTGAAAAGATAGATCCCCATCTGGTGGCTCATGACGCAAAAGAAAGCCTTACATAGCGCTATGAAGCCGTGAATGTCATGTTGCTCAACGAGTTCCTAAAAGAGCACCGGCGAGTCGAAGAACAAGAGACGCGGATCGACCAGTTAACGACACAGCTGAAAGAGCAAGCGGCGCTCATTCAAAAAGTGAACGACAAAGTGGAACCCAACAAACGTACGCCGCAAACGGTGCTCAACAACCACGCGAGATAGGCGAATGTACGGCTAAGGTCCCATATCATCCAACCTTCGATCTCACCTACCATCGCCAAACACAATTAACTATGAAATCACTGACAAGTATCATTGCCATCACATTATTAACTTTATTGCCGCTTACAGGAGTTCACGCGCAGGGCACAACGAAGTCCCCTGAAAAGAGCACCGCACCCGCTGGGGCCGGCAAACGCACGGACGTTTATCATGTCCATTTCACTAAGGCTGCTCTCGGCAAAGCCGCCCAATTGGGCGATTGGCTCAAGACGCCTGATTCTAGCAATCCCATGCCTAATCACTTTATTGTTTTGCGTCATCAAGATGGTGACGCCTGGGATTACGTGGTGATTACGCACATGGGACCAAAAGCAACCGTGGAAGCTGCTGGCACTGCTGTGCCTCCTGACAAACGTGACTTGAGTGCGTGGCACAATGACACTTTTGTGAACGGTCCGTCATGGGAGGAGTTCACAAAGGCCATGGGTATTGACGGCGATTCGGTGTCGAAGAGTTCAGGCTCGGTTTATTCGGTTTCTTACTATCGACCTGCTCCCGGTCATCGCGAGCAATTGGAAAAGGCGCTAAGCGAAACACCCGGGGCAAATGATACAACTTCAGGCAACGTGTTGATGCAGCACTTGGAAGGTGGTCCCTGGACATTTTTAACCATCGCTCGGTACAATTCATGGGACGATTTTGCTACTGGGGAAAAAACCAGTGTGGCTCAAACAACGAAGAAGGACAGCCCCTGGTCTCGTATGCGTGATCACACCGATTTTCATACCGACACGCTCACCGACCGTATTTCGCCGTAATCGGCGGCTAGTTGGAAATCGATAAAGCTGCCTGGTGGAACACTGGGCACCGACTCTCAATTGTCATCCTAGGATTGAGTTTGCCACGCCACCAATACCAGGCGTGCGCAACGTCATTCCCGGTCGGCGGGAGGCTTGCTCGCGCGTCGTTCACTTACCAGGCGTGACGTCTTTTTTCGTCCTCTTCTGATCCGCGGGTGGGCGGCGCGCCATTCCCGCTGTTTCCGTGTGTAATACTCGCGCCAGTATTCAGCCGTGCGGATTCGGGGTCGGCCGCGCTTTTTGATGCTATTCATAAGATCAGAACAATCGACCGCGTGACACAAACAGTTGGTCGAGGCCCTTTGGAGCGCCTCTAACTTCTAACCCGCGTAATCCAGTGCGTTGCCGATTACGTCAGCCTTCGTCAAACCAAGTGGTCCGGGACGAACGCGCTCCGAAACCGCGTCTTTCCCGAAAGTGTTTGTCCTATCAGCTTTCTACGGAAGTGGCGGAGCGTAGTTCTCCGAAACCTTGCAAACGACCGAGATATTCAAGTTCGAGCGCCTACCAAAGGGTCGAAGGAGCATCGGCGCGATAAGGGCAGAACTCTATCCCATTGGGAAGTTGCCCCAATGAAGCCGAATGGGTCAAGTACCCGTTCGGCCGTTTGTCATCCTTCGCCCAATAACGGGATAGCGCGTCGCATCCTGTGCCTGCGAGGTTTCAGGCCGAATGGTTCGATCGCTTTGTTGCGGATGTGCGCGATTGCTTCATCGACCGAATCGGTGGCGTAGATCAGTTCGAGATCGGAGGCCGCAATCATCCCTCGCTGCGCCATCGTTGCGATAAAATGGAGCAGTTCTTTCCAATAATCGGTTCCCATGATCACGATTGGAAAGTTTTTGATCTTCCCGGTTTGAATCAGAGTCAGCGCTTCAAATAATTCGTCGAGTGTGCCGGCGCCCCCGGGCATGACGACAAAGGCATACGAGTATTTAACGAGGAGCGTTTTGCGGGCGAAGAAATAATGCATCCGCACGCAGCGATCGAGATAGCGGTTGGTCGGTTGCTCGGAAGCTAGCTCAATCGTGCATCCAACAGAACGACCGCCAGCTTCCTTAGCGCCACGATTCGCCGCTTCCATGATGCCAGGGCCGCCGCCGGTGATCACTGTGAAACCAAGCCGCGCAACGGCTGCCCCCATTTTTCTAGTTAGCTCGTAATGCGGATCGCCCGGCTTAATTCGGGCTGAGCCAAAAACAGTCACGCAGGGACCGACGAAGTGAAGAGTGCGAAATCCGCGCAAGAAATCGCGCATCACTCGCAAGAGAGTAAAGAATTCAGCGAAACGTGAACGCGGTCCTTCCAGGAAGATTTCATCCTGAGGCTCCGAAGCAGCAGTGGAGATCGAACTCGCGGCGACTAGCGGTTTAGGGACGGACTCATCGTTAGCTTGCATAGCCCTCGCCCAGGTCCTGTCCGTTTAACAAGGGAACAACTGGACGCTCACAAGCGTTTTGATTAATGCGAACAGCGAGTCAGCGCAAAGCTAAATACCAGAATCCCGGGGCGCTGTGCGGCTATGACCCGAGACAACGTTGCTCGCGATGGTACGGACTTTTTTCAGCCAGCGTCGTGCCCATGCGTATTCGGTAGCAAGAACGGCCAGGCCGACTGGAATGACGATGAATGCGGGCCCTGGCAAAACCAAGAGCGCAATGCCGATCAGCAGAATGGTTGCTCCCACCACTGAGATAATAACGCGTCGAACAATCTTGATATTTTCGACGTTCCAAAAGTTAAGCAGACGTTTGCCCCACGAAAAAGAGCCGATCGAATGTCTATTCTGAAAGCGAGGCCTCATCTTCGTACATCGTTGCCTGCAACGGGAGCGGACTGGTGTGTTGACAGTGCTGGTGGCATCGCGCCGCCTTGCGCGGGCCTGGGGAGAACGCAAGCGGCGGCTAGGAAGTCGCCGCTCCTCGAAGAACGGCGTGCAAACGGTCAAGAAGCGGTACCTGCGTCTGCTTAATCTTTCGTCTGGCGACTTCTTCCGAAAAGAAGCAGGCCTGATCGACTTCTGGAAATTTTTGGTATTTGCCCGAGCGCGGTGGCCATTCCAGTTCGAAGAGATTTGATCTGCACTCGAATGGTTCCGGCAAATCTCCTTCGAACGCCCAGGCATGCACGATTTTGCCGCCTTTTTGTTGGATCCAGCCGAGCTCAATCCAAGGCTGAACATTTTCCGGACACAATCCCACTTCTTCTTCAAATTCGATCTTGGCGCGCGTCAGGAGATCTTCTCCCGGAGCCGCTTCACCCTTTGGGATTGTCCATGCGCCGTCGTCTTTGTGCACGTGGAAAGGTCCGCCGGGATGGGCCAGCAGAACTTCCAACTTATTTTTCCTACGCCGGAACATGAGCAGACCGGCGCTGATTCGACTTCGCTTAGATTTGGCGTTGTTAGACATTATTTTGAGGCGACGCCTTCGTTACGGGCTCTCGGTAATAGCGTTGATTGATTTCAACGGCCGATGCGGTGTGGTGGCCAGCCCTTGCTCCAGACATGGAAAGTGTATGTGAACACTATATAACCGAACAGATCGTGATTTGAACCATTGTTGACGTAGAGCGCGGGATTGAATTGGAACTCTGGCGTGACGTTGCAGGTGAAGCCGATCGTTGATGAGTTTTCAGAGCCGCTCTGGAAATCGACCTGCACGCGCCATCTCTGATTAAAATCGTAGGCATAGCCGACGATTGCTTCGTTTTTATAGCCGGCATGAATCGCTCCGGCAATCAGCTTGTGATGCTCGGTGTAGTAGCCAGCTTCAATGTACGGTTGCGGATCGACATTTAGGTGAGGCGACCAATTGACGAATCCCACCGAAAGAAGCCACGGCTCTTTCGTTAGCAATCCGATCTCGGTCCCGAAGATCCATTCGTCCGGCTGAAATCCGCGAAACACTGCTACCTCCGCCCATTTGGTCACGCCCAGCTCGGCCTGCAATTCATACGGGTTGGCGATCCGTTTGTCTTGAATTTGCAGACTTAGAGAGAGATCTCCCGTCGGCTGCAAATCCGGCGTCACGATTTGACTCAAACCTTTTGTCGTTGCGAATGACGAGGGTGCGCTCCAAAGAATCGCCATCATCACGACGACGATCTTCACGCAGGCGATTAGCTCTTTGTTCGGGCCCTGTTTATACAATGCATTCGACATTCGCCCGCAGTAAAACGGTTGTTTTCGAATTTGTCGATTTCATGTTGATCCCGGAAACTTTGCCAGGCGGAGGGACTCGTGCCCTGGCGAGCATTCGGGGTTGAACGCGCGTCGGGCGATTTTAAGGTTAACGATAATGCGCGTGCTCGCCGTTGACGCTTCTCTGCGCAAAACCGGTGTGGCGATTGTCGATGCAAACAATGGCAAACCGCGCTCCCTCTATTTCGGGACGATCCACAACGTGAGCTCGCTGCGTTCCTCGTCCTGTCTGATTGCGATACGCGATCGCGTGGTCGAACTGATTCGTGAACACGAACCGGATTGTTGCGCCCTCGAGTCGGTCATTTACGTCCAAAGCCATAAGACCGCGATTCTTCTTGGAGCCGCGCGAGGCGCTGCCATCCTGGCGGCAGCAGAAAACGGATTGCCAGTTTTCGAATATTCACCGAAACGAATCAAACAATCCACCGTTGGGCGCGGCGCGGCCGGAAAAGATCAGGTAGCATTCATGGTACGGGCTCTTCTCGGTTTAACAGAAACGCCAGACGCTGATTCTGCCGATGCACTCGCGATTGGTCTGACGCATTTGCGCTCGCAGGAAGTAGCCGCCCTAGGCCTGCCGGGAGCAAGGCGGATATGAATGCGGCGACCATTGATCTTCGCGCGCGCTGGCTCGGTCGGATGGAGTTCACGTCCGCACTCGCCCTTCAGGAAAAAATTGTGGCGAGCAAGCGTGACCACGGATCGCTGGAAGATCAATTGCTTTTGCTCGAGCATGAACCGGTTTACACCATTGGGCGGACTCCAGATCGATCGAGCCTATCGGCCCGACCCAGGCCCGGAGGAATTCGCCATGGCGAACAGGACGCCGCCCATTTGCCGCATCCGTTTTTTGCTATCAATCGTGGCGGCCAGGCCACATATCACGGTCCGGGACAGCTAATAGGTTATCCCATTATCGATTTGCGCCGATGCGGTCACGATTTGCACAAATATTTGCGCTGGCTCGAACAATTGCTCATTGACGTCCTTGCCGTGCATGACATTGCCGCTTCCCGGCGGGAATCGCTTACCGGAGTTTGGGTCGGCGACCGCAAGATCGCTTCCATCGGAGTAGGAGTGCGCCATTGGATCACCATGCACGGCTTTGCGTTGAATATTTGCGGCGATCTCTCGCCTTTTAGTCACATTGTTCCCTGTGGCATTAACAACGTTGTGATGACTTCCATGGAAAAAGAGACGGAAGTGGTATTTTCAATTACCGGCGTCGCCGCTTCGATTGAGAAGTTGGCACTGGATCGAATTGGCGATTTGCGCCTTGTTCGAGAGGCACGGCCGGTTAACGCTTAAGAAATAGAAATCTTGGGAAGAAGATATGATCTCTCTCGAAGACAATGTTGGTGACATCATCGGAAAAGCGCAACGCGGTTTGGGCATTGCCGATTCCGAGTTGGCAACGAAAGCGGGCGTCGATTTGCAGACAATGCGCAAACTACGCGAAGGCGACGTCGATGAGCAGGCTCTGCAGCGCGTCGCGCCGGTCCTGGACCTTGCCCCGGGTCCGCTTTGCGAGCTAGCGAGGGGTGATTGGCGTCCACAAAGAATCGATGAACGCGGCGGTTTCGCGCAATTCAATACGCGTTATCACGATATGACGGTGAACGCGTATCTCATCTGGGATCCGGCAAACCGCGTTGCCGCGGTCTTCGACACAGGAGCCGATTCCAGCGAAATGACGCGGTTTGCCAGTCGCCACAAATTGAATGTGCAACTGATTCTTCTTACTCATGCGCATCCGGATCATGTCGCGGACTTGCCGCGTCTGCGCGAGGAAACCGGTGCCGACGTTTTTGTCCCTGCCCGGGAACCTGTCGCCGGCGCGGAGGGTATCGACGAAGGAAAGCACTTCCACCTCGGAAATCTGAAGGTCGATACGCGGCTGACCTGGGGCCATTCTCAGGGAGGAATGACATATGTGGTGACTGGACTCGCACGCCCCATTGCGATCGTGGGCGATTCGCTTTTTGCCGGATCCATGGGCGGTGGAAACGTTTCGTATCGGGACGCGTTACAGAATAATCTCGAGAAAATTCTGACACTGCCGGATGACACGATCATCTGTCCGGGACATGGCCCGATGACAACCGTGGGCGAAGAGAAAACGCACAATCCGTTTTTTGCCAGCAAATTAACAAAGCAAAATACGAGATGAATGACGAAATAAGCGCGAATGCTCGAATGACGAAGTTACGGTGCAAAGTTTTCTTTTCGTCATATCGAGTTCGGTATTTCTTTGTGCTTTGTCATGCGTCTTTTCTCGTTTCAGAGCTATGAACATTGGTTTTGTTGGAGTGGGTCGAATGGGCGCGAACATGGCCCGACGATTGAAAGATCGACAGTTTCACGTCACGGCTGTGTACGACACGAATCGCGCCGCCGCTACGTCGCTTGCCGGCGAGCTTGGGTGTGCCGCCGCGCAAGATTTATCGGAAGTAACGGCAGAATCTGACGTGATCTTTACGGTCGTGACCGATGACATCGCAATGCGAAACATCTTCGCAGGAAGCGGGGACAATCTGCTAGTGAACGCACGCGGGAAGCTATTCATTAATTGCGCGACGATCTCACCGCGGGTGCATGTCGAGATCGAAAACCTGGCGCATCAAGCAGGTGCACAATCGCTCGAAGCCTGCATGGCATCGAGTATTCCCCAGGCGCGTGAAGGCAGGCTTTATTTGATGTGTGGCGGAACGGAGGATGCGTTCCGCAAAGCCGAACCGGTTTTGAAGGAGCTTGGTTCTGACGTGCGTTTTATTGGCAGGGCCGGCGAAGCTGCAAAGGTGAAAGCGCTGGTCAACATGGTCATGAACATCAACACCGCCGGATTAGCGGAGGGGCTCGCCCTGGGCGCGGCGCTCGGTCTCGATTTGGACATGTTGAGGAACGTATTTTCCCAGACAGGCGCGGCCTCGCGCGTGCTGGAAACCGATGGCGAAGATATGCAGAACCGCGAGCACAGCTGCTTTTTCTCTGCTGTGCACGCGGCTAAAGATAGCGGGATCGCTCTCGATCTCGCACGTAGTCTTGGCCTCGATCTACCGCTCGCGCGGGCGACCAAGGAACAATACGACCGCATGGTGGCGGAAGGTCTGGGCGAGCTCGATAAATCAGGAATCGCCGAGCTCACGTTTAAAGATCGACACAAACATTCGGGCGATCACGTCTGATTTCGTTTGAATCGAGATCGCCTCTAATCTCTAGCCGGAGTGGTGTTCCTGACGAACCCTGCTCGACAGAGCTCGGCGCTTTTACCGACAGCTGCATCAGGCACTCAGCCGGTGTGTGCGATTTCACCCGATAATTGGCAGCTGTTGGAAAATCTTACATTTTTGAGAACTCTGTCGCGCGGCTTCCGGATAGGAATGTGACAAGATAGTAAAAGGGCGGGGGCGAATCCCTGTTCCTCCCAAAACAAAATTCAAGCGTGCCGGCTAAGTCCCGGTGAAAACGTTCCCCCGTCTGAGGCGTGAGGAACATCTTGAGTAACCGCAGATAAAACAATGAAAACTAAAAGCATTATATTACTAACAATACTGACACTTGGCGCGCTGGTGGTGAGCCGGTCAGCTTTTTCGACACCGTCGGCAGGCAGCCCCCGGCCGATGCCTCTCGTTAGGCCAACGCTGGTACCGCGGCCCGTTGTGAGTCCTACTCCGGCGCCAATTGCTGACCTCAACGGAATCACGATCTCCTATGACACGTCGGCAGCATCCAACATCGGCATCAGTGTAACAGCCGGCCAAACCGGAGCACCCGCTGGCTTCTTCGTCCAGTGGATGACACTCGCTGATTATCTCGCCTTGGGAAGTCAATGGCCTGTAAGTTCGGAGGTTCCCAACGCTGCGGCTCCCAGCTTCTGCAAAGCAACCTTTGGCCGCATCGGACCCACATCAAGTTGCACAGAGTATCGCCTGCGCCCCGGACAAACGGTTTCGGTTACATCGGCGACGATAGCCTTTATGATAATTGCGCCGTCTCTAGTCCTTGTTCAGGCAGTCCGCTGCTATGTAACACGGCGTATGTTTTCCGCGCTTTGGCGCTTGATTCAACCAGAGGGGGATTCAGGGTCAGCGATACGATTATGTGCGCCACCATTCCATGTGTAGCAAGCCCTTGCACTTACTCACAAGGCTACTGGCGTAACCATCCAAACACGTGGCCGGTAACCAGCCTTACTCTCGGAGCAGTGACCTATCAGGCTGCGGAACTCATTGCGATCCTCGATGACCCCGCGCAGGGCAACGGCCTGGTAATATTAGTCCATCAATTGATCGCCGCGAAGCTGAACATAGCCAATGGAGCGGACCCGTCAGCAGTTCAACAAGTCACAACTGATGCCGACAACATGATCGGCACCTTGACGGTACCTCCGATTGGCAATGGCTACTTGCCACCGGCCCAAACCGGCGATCTGGCTGAAACCCTCACGGAATATAACGAGGGAACCATTGGCCCTGGTCACTGTAATGACTAGGTGTTACACAAATGGAGCGAGAACGCCGCAATAATCAACATCAGTTATTGAGTTACCATATCGTTCGATAGGACTCATTACCTAGCGATTTAACGGACGGGGGCACAATACTTGTGCCCCCGTTCGGCTTCTCACGTGGGCGTGAAGCTCGACAACATGTTCTCGAAACATTGCAGCGGAGCGCGCGCCCGCTTTTGGCCACTTTAGAGCTGCGCCGCATTAGAATCTCCGAGTAAGATCGGGTCCATGCCTCTTCTGCCGTTTACTTCTATCGAGCCATCATAGGTTTGCGTGGATTAATCCGAGCGCGGCCTGCGCTCTCTTTTCAACAAGACGTAAAGAAACTTTGAAACTTTGGCGCGTCGCTTCCGGATAAAGACTTAAGACATCGTTTCAGCTCGGCAATTGTGGACTTCTAAGTTCTACGCGACAGCGCGATGTCCACAAGCTTCGCTTGGACTATTTAAGATCGGTGTAACAACCCACGGCTACTCGCCTAATGGAAGGCTCGAGGCGTCTAGCTTTCTCAAGCAATGGGATGGGAGGCGTCTGCCTACAAACGGGGGTCACAGCAATTACCTTGTGAACGCTCCTGTTAATGGACGTCGTAACACCTCTGGCCTTAATAACAAGATCGGATAACGCGCGAGTCTTTTTCGAGAACCTGGTTGCGCCGTTTCCGGATAAAGACCTAAGCAGGGAAACACATCACGTGCCTTCGTGTAACACAGTAAGGCCTCTGCCAGGACAAGAACATGAAAAACAATTTTCTAAGACAGATAGCGGCTGTACTAGCCATTCTAATGGCTTTGGCGCCCCTCGCGCCTCTCGAAGCAGCAAAACAGAATAAGAGAAGGAAACATCACAACCATCGCTCCAAGGAGCTAATGGGTGCCAGAGAAATACAAGGGAAAGCTGCGCAATATGCCCGCGAGCTTCTTTCGGAATTGCCACCTGAAACGCTTGGCAGTGTGTCTATCACGGAAGGAACAGACTTTGAAGCCGCGATTCAAAAGAATGTTCGCGGTCTGAAAGCAGCAATAGCAAACTCATCTTGGCCGCAAGCTGCCAGGACCGCCGCATTCTGGCATTTGCCTGCCGGATTGACTGGCGGCGGCGGGGGAAGTGGAACTTGGTCAGGGGAAACGTCCGTTGGCGGATACTGCTTCTGCTGGACGCGCACGACCATCTTTTTCAAAGATCCGTGGTACGTGATTCGATTCACAGTGAAAATATGCTGTACGCCTGCACCTACACCAACCCCGACTCCGACGCCTCCTCCTTCAACGCCAACTCCGACTCCACCTCCTCCAACGTCGACACCGACTCCGCACCCACGGAAACCGACCCCTACGCCTAGACCGGATCCTACTCCTACTCCCACTCCAACAGCAACCCCAACAGCTACCGTTACCCCTACTCCGACTGCGACGCCCACAGCTACTCCTACGGCAACGCCAACGGCGACCCCAACGGCAACGCCAACGGCAACTCCTACTCCGACCCC
>QHOR01000316.1:0-2236 GCA_003219395.1 Verrucomicrobiota bacterium
CAGATCGTCCTCAAGCTGATTGGCGTGCCACACCTGGGCCCATCCCAGGAAGAAGCGCTGCTCAGGGGTAAATCCGTCAATTTTTTGTTCGCGCGCCTGCGGGTTTTTGTCGAGCGCTTTTTGCAGTGCGGCATAGGCCAGCTTCACGCCACCGATGTCGGCGATATTTTCGCCAAGGGTTAGCTCGCCATTAATATGAGTGCCAGGGACCGGCTCGTATTCGGAATATTGTTGAACGACCGCTTCGGAACGCTCTTTAAATTTCGCAGCCGATTCGGGCGACCACCAATCCCGCAAATTTCCTGCAGCGTCGAATTGCCGACCCTGATCGTCGAAGCCATGCGTCATTTCGTGGCCGATGACCGCGCCCATGCCGCCATAATTAACAGCGTCGTCAGCTTTGGGATCAAAGAAGGGTGGTTGTAAGATCCCCGCTGGGAAAACAATCTCGTTCATGTGCGCGTTGTAGTAAGCATTCACTGTCGGTGGAGTCATTCCCCATTCCGTGCGATCGACAGGTTTACCGATTTTTTTCAGTTCGCGGTTGACCTCGAAATTTGCCGCGCGCATGGCGTTCGAGACGTAGGGACCTCTGTCGATCTTGAGCAGGGAGTAATCGCGCCACTTGTCGGGATAACCGATCTTGACGTTCATGGCGGCGAGTTTTTTGAGCGCTTCTTTTTTGGTTGGTTCATCCATCCAGTCGAGCGTTTTGATGCGGTCCGCCAGCGCAGCCTTGAGATTGGCAATCATTTCCAACGCGCGCGCTTTTGCCTCGGGCGGGAAATATTCGGCGACATAAAGTTTGCCTAGCGCTTCGCCCAACGCTCCATCGGTGGAAGCAACCACCCGTTTCCAGCGCGGCTTGATTTCCTTTGTGCCTCGCAGAACGCGCTGATTGAAATTAAAGTTTTCGTTTACAAAATCGTTTGATAACTCTGCTGCAGCATCGTTGATCAAATGCCAGCGCAGATACGTTTTCCAGTCGTCGATGGATGTCTTGGTTAAAGCCGCATTTGCTCCTTTGAAGAAATCGGGTTGAGCGACATTAATATCTCCGGGCTCGGTGAGATTGATTGCCTTGAAATACTCAGACCAATTCCAATCCGGCGTGAGCTTTTGCAGGTCGGCAGCGGACATTTTGTTGTAGTTCTTCTGGGGATCGCGCAGCTCGACGCGCGTCCGCGACGCGTTGGCCAGAGCTGTTTCCAACGCCATGATCTTCTTTGCCTCTTCGGCAGCCTTTTCAGACGTGTCGCCCAGCAGGGTCAGCATTTTTGTAACGTGCTCGATGTATGCGGCGCGCTTCTTTTTCGAGTCCTCATCGGTCTTGATGTAATAGTCGCGGTCCGGCAGACCCAGGCCGCCCTGGACCGCCTGAGCGATTTCCCGTGTGCTGTCCTTTGCGTCCTGACCCGACCCAAACTGGAAGAACGCCTCCACGCCGATTGTGTGGAGATGCGCGATCGCGTTGCGAAGATCAGAACCATCTTTGATCGCGTCGATGCGCTTCAGCTCATCTTCGAGCGGTTTGATTCGCGCCGACTCGATCATCTTTTCGTCCATGCCGCTGGCATAGTAGTCGCCTACTTTTTGGACTTCGGGAGCGGTTGTTGGATCGGCGGGAGTATTCGCAGCCTTCTCTGCGATCTTGCGAAGCGCCGCATTATTTTTTTCTTCCAGCTCACTAAAGCTGCCCCAGCGCGAATACTGCGGAGGCACAGGATTGTGTTTTAACCATCCGCCATTGGCGTAAAGGTAAAAGTCATCCTGCGGTTTGACCGAAGTATCCAGGTTCTTCGGGTCCAGCGGCGGCGGATTCTGGTTGACTGTCGAAACGCTAGCAGCTGGGTGCGTCGATGATTCGGTCTGCGCCTGCAAACTAAACGCATTCAACAGCGCGAGGATAAGGAAGAATGATTTCATTATTTTTTGAATGGACGAACAGTCCAGTTATTTAATGCGAGTTAGACGCCCAGAAAGCAGTTCCGTTGAACGGAGCTAGCAGGGAAGGCGAAAAATCGGTCGTTTTCGACGTGTCTCGCCGTATCCTATGGCCCAACGGACCTTTTTCGGCCCTTTGGATGAAGGTACGGCGCGCAAGCGCGCTTCGCTGGGATGACATCCGCCACTGCTGATGGCAACTTAAACGCGCAATGTTCGTGGATCGGATCAAAGTTTTTGCCCAAGCCGGGGACGGTGGGCGTGGTTGCGTGAGTTTTCGTCGGGAAAAATT
>QHOR01000316.1:2272-4832 GCA_003219395.1 Verrucomicrobiota bacterium
CCGGATGGTGGCGACGGCGGACGCGGCGGTGACGTGATTCTACGTGCGGAGCGGCATGTGGATAATTTAGCTAATCTTTTTTATGAGCCGATCATCAAAGCGAAAAACGGCACGCATGGGAAGGGCAAGAAAATGGCAGGCCGCGCAGCCGCCAACAAGATCGTTAAGGTCCCTGTGGGGACAATCGTTTGGCAAACGGAAGACGGCGCACGCTTAACTCCGATAAATCGCGACCAGGCGTCCGACGCCCAACATCCAACGCTCAGCTCAGATCAATCCGCGATCCGCAATCCGCAATCAAAAATGGATTTGATCGTCGATCTTACTCGGGATGGACAGGAATTCGTGCTTTGCCGCGGAGGAGTCGGAGGAAAGGGCAACGTGCATTTCAAGAGCTCGCGTAATCGGGCGCCTCTGCAATACACTGAGGGCGAAGAGGGGCAGCAGGGACATTTTCTACTGGAGCTGCGAACGATCGCCGACGCCGGGTTGGTCGGGTATCCGAATGCAGGTAAATCGACATTGTTGCGGGAGCTTTCAGCTGCACGGCCGAAGGTTGCGGCATACCCATTCACGACGTTACATCCGGTTGTCGGCGTGATGGAACTGCCCGGGTATCGTCATGCCACGATCGCAGACATTCCGGGTTTAATCGAAGGGGCGCATCGCGGAGTCGGCCTGGGCCACGAATTTTTGCGCCACATCACGCGCTGTCCGATTTTGATATTTGTGATTGACGTCGCCGGAAGTGAAGGACGCAGTCCGGTGGAAGATCTACAGAATCTTCGCAAAGAAATTGATCTGTATGATCCAATGCTTTCAACGCGGCCGTGGTTAGTCGTCGCGAACAAGATGGATTTGCCGAATGCGAAGGAGAATCTCGAGATCCTGCGAAAGCACTTTCCGAAAATCAGCGTGGTTCCAATCTCGGCCACGAAGGGCGAGGGGATCGACAAGTTAAGGGAGGCGCTTTCAGAGAGAATAACGAACGCCCAGCATATCTCCTTCCCAATTAGCAGTGGACAAGCCAGGGATCCCTAGCGAGACTGGCCGCTGTCTATGGGAAGACGGGTTGTAGCGAGCTATTGCTCCAGCTTTCTGAAACCAGAAATGCTGCACATTTACCGGCAGGTGAAAGCTCTGCGCGGCGTCGATACCTTCGTTGTCACAAAAGAGGTCCAGAATGCGGAACGATTTCCATTTGCCGCTATAGAAGTCATACCCAAGCGACGCACAAACCTGCTCGTCCACGGCTGGTTGAAATTCGTAGAGCGACGCCCGCCCATTGTTTATCGCGGCGAGTATCAAACGCTTGATTCGCTGTTGGAACGCAATCGTGCCGACTTGATGCATATCTATTTTGGGCATACGGGCGTCCACCTGCTCCCTTTCATCGAGCAATGGGACAAGCCGTGTGTGGTATCTTTTCACGGCGCGGATGTCGCGCACAAAAAAGAAATCAAGGATTACCCGGCAAAGCTACGCCGTCTTTTTAATGCGGTTCCGCTGGTGTTTGCGCGTTCGCAGTCGCTGGCGGATCGATTAATCCATTTGGGTTGCCCACCAGAAAAACTGCGGATCAATCGCACCGGCATCCCGCTTGATGAATTTTCATTCGTGGACAGGCAACCACCCGCCGACGGAAATTGGAGAGTCGTGCAGGCATGTCGATTGATTCCAAAGAAGGGCGTGGCGACGAGCTTGCGCGCTTTTGCGATTTTTAAGAAGGACAATCCCAAAGCGGAATTTTTCGTCGCTGGTAAAGGACCGCTGCAACCCGAACTGGAGATGCTTGCCGATGGGTTGGGCATTCTCAGAGACGTACATTTCGTTGGATTTCTGTCGCAACGGAAGCTGCTTGAGCTTTATGCGAGTTCGCATCTGTTTTTGCATCCCAGCGAAACATCCGCCAATCAAGACCAGGAAGGCGTGCCGAACTCAGTCTTGGAAGCAATGGCGACGGGATTGCCGGTGGTTGCGACACGCCATGGTGGGATCCCCGAAGCAATCGAGCACAAACGCACCGGGTTTCTGGTAGCTGAGGAAGATCACGTGGGATTGGCAAACGCCATGCAGCTAATTACGCGTTCGCCCGATCTGTTAGCGCAAATGGGAGCTCGTGCACGCGCCAGCGTGATCGAGCGATTTGAGCAGGACGCTCAGATCGATCAGTTAGAATCGTTCTACGAAGAAGCGATACGTCTAAATGGAGCTTCTGAGCCGGTGAAATCGAAGCTGGTTGCCCAACTGGCTCCCCGGCTTGTCGAGGGGCTGCCAGCGAAATAAATATCCCAGGGCACTCTGGTTCGGCGTGACTGGGCATTTCGACGGATCGCTAAGAATTTTGTTTGTCATTCGGGCAAAACGCGCTTTGGTAAGCGCGTTCAAGTTGTAGCCGGGGCGGCTTTTTCGCCGTCGTCCCGCGATTGCGTGGACGAAGGCGGATGGCCTCGGCAGGCTGGCATCACCGATGCCGGCTACAGCTGTGCTTACAAAATGCGCAACCGTTGTTTACTAATGTCGATCCTGGCGTTGGCCTCCAGCGCAGTGCTTGCCCCGT
>QHOR01000041.1:0-5721 GCA_003219395.1 Verrucomicrobiota bacterium
GGTTTTTCCGGCGTTGCAGACCTGCCTGCATCGCTGTGCGAAGCGTTGCGGCCAGCAGACAGGTGTTTCTTTCCCGATTTGTTCGTCGACGCTTTTTCTACCGGGCTCGGAGATTTTTTTGGTTTTGGCGACGACGAATCATGCGCCTCGGCTTGCTCCGATTCATCGCGCCGGCTTTTTTCTTCATCAGCGACTTGTGCGCGAAGAAGATTGCCGGCGATTGCGCCACAGGCGAGCGCAATTGCGAACCAAATGCGGAAGCGCACCACTGCGAGCGACCGTAACAGAGCGTGCGACGCGATCAACGGAATCGTTGAAAAAATTAAGCGGTTAGAAACTTAAAAGGGAAATCCCGCCTTGTTGTAAACCATTTAACTTTTCAACCTCTAACCCGTCGGTGCAGGCTCTGGCGCCGCCGGCGATGCAGCCGCTCGCATTCTTTCCCCCTCACGCCGAAGAATGGCGTTCAGCTTACCGCCCAGTAACAGCAACAGACAGGTGAGATACATCCACGTAAGCAATACAATGATGGACGCCAGCGCAAGATATGTCGGGTTGTAACGATCGTATCGCGCCACATAAAGTTGAAAAAGCTTCGTGGCGATGATCCAACCGACGGAAAAGAAAATCGCGCCGGGCAAAGCCTGCCGGACGGTTAAATAATTTTCGGGCGTCAGGAGATAAAGCGCCAGCGCCAGAATAACCAGCGCTATAAAGGTAAAGGGGAAATTGAGCGTTGTGATCCATGCTTGCAGGGGAAAGGCGAGCTGAAAATTGACCTCTGCAAGACCGGCCAGCCGTTCGCCAAAGACGATCGCGTTAAAACAGAACAGGATGACGATTCCGAACCAAAACAGCATGAAAAATGAGATGATGTACTTCGACCACCAATGGCGATCTTCTCGTATTCCGTACGTATGACTGAGAGCGCGTGAAGTCGTCGCAATGAACACCGTGCCGCAGTAAATTCCGAGAATGATACCCGCATTCGCGAGCAGGCCGCTCGAACCTGTCACCACCACGTTAGCCATCGCAGAATCCAGAATGTCCTGCACTTTCGTGTCGGGCGGCATGAAGCTTTTCAAGAGCAGAAACATGCGATGCAATTTTGTCGGATCAGTGCCGAATAAGCCGAGTAGATGCCAGAGAAAGAGCGATCCGGGAGCCAGCGCGAAAAGAAGCAGATACGCCATCTGTGCCGCCAGCCCGGTCGTGGTATCAGTTGCCGTTTCCCAAACCAGCCGCCGTAAAACACGCCACAGGAATCCGAGATATTTCATCCGCACGAGAGTTTACTTTGCCCGATGCAAATATCCATTAAACTCGCTCCACTTGTCATGTTGAGCGAAGCGAAACATCTCTGATTATTTCCACTGCATGCGCAGCTACGACTACCGGCCGTACATTCTCACCAATAAGCATTGCACCACATTGTACGTTGGGATCACGAATAACCTCAGGCCCAGGCTGAGCCAAGATCGAGGTCCAGAGACAGAGGGCTTCACGAAACGCTATCGGTGGAACCGGCTTATGTGGTTTGAGCAGTTTCGGAACGTCAACCATGCAATTGCATGCGAGAAGAAGTTGAAGGGCTGGCGACGCAGCCAAAAAAACGCCTTTATCGAGCGAACGAATCCGCGATGGCTCGATTGGAGCGACGACTGGGAGCAGTACCCGAACATCTATGATCCGCCCCGGGCAAACGGAAGAAATAATCAGAGATTCTTCGCTCCACTCAGAATGACAGTACGAAATGGCTCGAGCGTACGCCCCTGATGCTGCGTGAAAAAACGAATATTGATTCTCACGGCGGGGTTCGGGGAAGGCCATAACAGCGCGGCGCGCGGAATTCGCGACGGTCTACAGCGGGTGGCGCCCGACACGACGGAGGTAGAATTGCGCGATTTGTTTGCCGAAGCTTACGGGCCGGTTAACGAATTGGTGCGAAAGGGCTATCTGACCCTCGTTAATTTCGCTCCCGGTGCATGGGGTGCCGTTTATCGCTGGCTCGAACGCAAAAAGGATTTCGACACAGAATTCGCGCGCTTTCCGCGGCTCAAGGATCATTTCGCCGCATTACTTGAGCGCGTTCAACCAGACGTGCTGACTTGCACCTTCCCAGCCTATGCGAATGTACTCAGGCAAGTTCAGGGACGGGACGGCGACCGCTCTCGGCGTTGCAAGCTTGTGGTTGTGATCACCGATTCGATCACCATTAACGCAGTCTGGTATCGGTGCGACGCCGACTATTTTCTTGTCCCAAACGAGCAGAGCGCCGCGATCTTGCGATCGGCCGGAATTGTCGACGATAAAATCAAGGTGTCTGGTTTTCCTGTGAGTCCAAAATTTGCGGACTTCGCCGGGTTGAACCGTGTGTTACCTCCAAGCAACAGTGAGCGCCGCGTTTTGTACATGATTCATGCGGCCACTCGCGGCGCGCCGGAATTGGCAGAGAGACTCGCCGATCTGGGAGTCGAGCTCACCGTGACCATCGGCCGTGCCAGCAGACTCATGCCGGAGATCCAAGCCGCCGTCGGACACAGGGCAAAAGTCGTTGGCTGGACGGACGACCTTCCGCGAATGCTTCATAACAGCCATTTGCTCATCGGAAAAGCCGGAGGCGCGACGGTGCAGGAAACGATTGCCGCTGCGTGTCCGATGATCATTAATCACGTTGTGGCCGGGCAGGAGGAAGGCAACGCCCGGTTGATCGTCGAGACGCATTCTGGCGCAATCGCAAAGTCACCACGAGAAGTGATCGCGCAGGTGCAGCGCGCATTTGCTGACGATGGAAAACAATGGCGCGAATGGTCGGTAAATATCAGCCGTTTGAGCAAACCACGCGCCGCCCTCGATATCGCCGAGTTTTTGGTGTCGCTGTAGTCTTCTACCCTACGAATTCGCCTTCGCACTAAGCTACCGCGTATCGGAGGACACGGTCGAAATGAATAACTATTGTGATCTTGATGTCATTAGCATCGTGGCTCTAATCCGGTGAAATAATCCCTAACGAGTGACGGACGGTATCAACCGTTTGCCAGTACACCAAACTGTTGAAACAGCTTTAGGTTTTTCTCGTTGCAAATCCACCGGGCTGAAGCCGCGGTGTTAGTGAGACCAAATTTCCTCGCCAGCCGCGAGCGTTCGCACCACCTCCAATTCTGGAGAAAGAACGACCAGATCAGCGTCTGCTCCAACCTCCAGGCGGCCTTTGCTTTTGAGACCAATCGTGCACGCCGGGTTTTGTGTTGCCATCGTGACCGCTTCGTGAAGCGGAACGTGTACTTTCACCGTCATTGTGCGCACAAGATCGATCATGCGCGCAGCGCTGCCGGCAAGCGCTGAGCGATCTGCAATTAAGCAGACGCCATCTTCCACGATGCAATCCCTTCCAAAAAGCGAGAACTGCGATCCATTCGGTAGCCCGGCGCCAGCGATTGCATCGGTTACGAGGCAAATCCCGCCAGGGCCTTTTGCGCGATACAACATTTTCATCAGCGTCGCCGAAACGTGCTGACCATCGGCGATCAGTTCGCAATTAATCCCCTGCTCGCTCAAGGCAAACTCCAGTAAACCCGCAACGCGATAAGTGCCGCGGCGGCGTGCGCTCGACATGCAATTGAAAGTATGGGTGACGCTGCGCATGCCATGTGCGAAACCTTCTCGCGCCTGCTCGTCCCATGCATCGCTATGGCCGCCGCTAACGCTGATCCCGTGCGAATAGAAACTTTCGATTGCCTCGAGCGCTCCCGGCAGCTCGGGGGCCATGGTAATTCGTTTGATCACCTCCGTGCAGTCGAGCAGTCGCTGCACTGAAGATTGGGATGGGCTTTGGATGAATTCAGCGCGTTGCGCACCGCACCTGGCCTTGGAAATAAATGGCCCTTCCACGTGAACACCCGCAATTATATTGGAAAAATGCGAGCGGCGCTTGTCCTGAGCGGATTGGAAGGAGGCGCCCCGATGAATAGAATCACGCACGGCATTCAGGACACCGACAATCCGCTCCAACGGTGCGCTCGCGGTTGTCAGCAAAAGCGAGGTGGTACCGCCGCTGGCATGATAATCGCAGATGGCCTGAAAAGCTTCCGGAGAAGCCTCCATGCTGTCACGACCCAGAGCACCGTGCACGTGAAGGTCAATGAAGCCAGGGGCCAGGTAATTTCCTTTGAGATCAACAATCTCGCTGGCCTGCGCATGGCCAGCTTCGCGGATTGCCTTGATTTTTCCTTTTTCAACCACGAGCTCAAGGCCATCACGAATGTCATCGGGAAAAATCAAACGCGCGTTGCTAAAAATCATTTCGCTAAACGCTCGGTGTTCGTCGTTCAGCATTCAACTTAATCGAAGTGAATTGCGTTTGTACTCAGCAAAGTCCGTTTCGAGATAATGAATTTCGACTAAGGTCGTAATCATCGGCGGCGCGTTACGGTCGCGGCGAGGGCGCTTAGGCTAAAGCGCAAGCGACCCAAAGCGCGCTTTACTCGTCTTAAGGGCTTAGTAGTCCCGCGTACCAATGCAGAAAGGTACCACCAAATAACATCCAGCTTAGCGCACCAAACGCCAGATACGGTCCAAACGGCAGCTTGGCTGACCAAACCCGTTTTCCAACGACCAGCGTGACCAGGCCAACAATCGAACCGAGAAGAGATCCCGCGAACAGGCTAAATAAAACCGCGCGCCATCCGAGAAATGCGCCGATCGCGGCTAAAAATTTCAAGTCGCCCCGACCCATTGCTTCGCGAGGAATCACCAGTTCGCGCGCTACGCCAGAAATTTGTGCTACGTCGTCCAGCATCATTACTTGACCCTCGACCGTGACCCGATCGTAGCGAAAGTCGAGCATCACGTTGCCGTAGGCGTGGTGATCGACCCTGGCTTCGTCGCACTCAAGAAGTAATCGGTCTTTTTCGCGCGCAAAATAATCACTCCACAAGCTCTGTTCGGTACCCACCACAAGATCTGCATCATCCCCGTGTTTGATCCAGCTGAACGGCGTCGGCGCGTCGAATTCGATCCGTTTTCTTCCAAAAGCAATTTTGCCGGCTTCCAGAACGATTAATAAGATTACATAACCCAACGCTGCAGCCAGAAGGGAACGAACGCATGCGGCAATCCACGAATCCGTTTCCATCAAAGCTGGCACCGCCGCACTGCAAAGGACGCCTGCAAAAATGCCGCCGATCGTTACGCGGTCTGGAATGATGAAATGTTCGAGATCGATAAATGTTCCGACGATCAAGAGCGAAACAAAAATCCAATACGCAATCGCCATCTGCCAGGCAAAGCTTTGCCAGATAATCAGGAACAGCAGCGCAGTGATCAATTCCACCGCGAAGTAGCGAAAAGCGATTTTCGCGCCGCAATTGGCGCAGCGCCCGCCAAGCAAAATCCAGCTGACCAATGGCAGATTTTGATGCCATGGAATCTGCTGCTTGCACGCCGGGCAAAACGAACGACGCGGCTTGTGAATGGAAAGCTCTACAGGCCAGCGATAGATACAAACATTCAAAAACGACCCGACTGACGCGCCGAGAACAAACGCAAACGCACGAAAGAAAAAGTCGTAAGCAGAATGAGCCACGGCCGATTACTTGGCGATCGACTTGGAACTCCGGCGCTCCATTAACCAGGCAATCCAGATGCAGCTTTCATAAAGCAGACACATCGGGAGCGCCATGGCGACCAAGGTCAGAATGTCTGGAGTCGGCGTGATGATCG
>QHOR01000041.1:5762-11375 GCA_003219395.1 Verrucomicrobiota bacterium
CGCGCCATAAACCTGTACGTGATCAACCCAAATCCGACCAGCGCCAGCACGACCACTGGCAATTCGAAAGATAGCCCGAAGCCGATCGTAAATCGCGTCACAAAGGAATAATATTGTTGCACCGTCCAAGTAGGCGCCCACCCAAGTGACTCAGTGTCGCGAAAGAAAAAAAGAATCGTCTTCGGCAGCAACCAGAAATAACAAACAGTCACACCGAGAAGAAACAGCGCGAAGCTAACTAAAATCGCCGGAAACAAAAAACGTTTTTCTACGGCGGTGAGCGCCGGCAGCACAAACTCCGCAATGAAATAGAGCAAAAGCGGAAAGCAGACAACGATCGCGGCGTAAAATGCCAGGTGAAACGAAATCACGATGGAATCTGTGATGCCGAGCGCCTTCAGTGTTCCGACTTGTGATCCCACATCGCGCAATGGGGCCTGCAATATCCGCACAAGCGTCGAGCGGAATGCAAAGCAAATGATCATCGCCGCAGCCAGCGTGATCGCCATTTTCACAATCATCCATCGCAGGTCTTCCAAGTGCTCCAGAAACGGTTTGGAAGTTTCGCTTTCCGGCACTTCGCGAAATTTGAAAACGTCTTTCAGCGTCATGAGATGGATTCTCGCGGCAAAGTACAACGACTCTCACGAACACCTGGGTTCACCCAGCTGCGGCCAACCGCGAGACCGACAGATCGATTCAACGGTTTTGCGCATCATTGAAAGCCGTTGGAACGGCTGAAAGCCCTCCTGTTTTTTTTTCGCACACCGCTGAAGAGAGATGTTAAAGGAATCAACGAAACAATAAATCATTGGCCAAGCTTTACTTCAGAAGCCCGCGCGCCGAGAGCCGCGCCCAAATGCTTAGCGTGTTGGCGTCGCAAATCTCATTCTGCGCGATCATTCGCCGAATTTCCGCTACACTAAATTCGCGGCAATCGAGAATCGATTCTCCTTCGTCTCCGGCTGAAATTTCGGTGCACTTGTGCACGGGGCGCGCCAAAAAGAAATAACCGCGTTCATTTGTAAAGCCAGGGGAGGTAAAATAATGACCAAGCGAGATCAGTTCACCAATTCTGGCAAGCTGGTACCCGGCTTCCTCGCTAAGCTCGCGCAGCGCTACCTGCTCAACGGTTTCGTGGGGGCCATCGATCTGGCCGGATGGCATTTCCCAGATTGCTGTGCGAATCGGAATGCGCTCCTGGTGGATGAGAACGATTTTGCCGCTAGCCGTCATCGGAGCAATGATCACGGCCGATTTGCGATGCACGATTGTCCACGTGCGCGGCAGCGAACTCGCAGGTGTGCGCACCTGGTCGGTCACAACTTCCAAATGGGCATTGGCAAAATGCCGCTCGCTCGAAACGGTTTCCCAGCTGTTCTGCATGACGCGTGAAGTGTAGTGGCCGCTGTCCTCAGCGGCAATTGCCGGGTTTGTCGAATCGTCCTTTTCGCACCATCAATCGACCGATGCAGTTCGCGTTACAGTTACAGAAACGTGCTTGGCGTCCTGCAAAGGAAATTTTCGCAGCTCCACCACGATTTTTTGGATCCGGAAAGTTTTCAGCAAGTGCGTTGCCAACTGGTCGGCAAGTGTCTCGATCAGATTTGTAGATTGATCTTTTAAAAACTGCTTCGTTTCCTCCGCAACGATCGAATAATCGACCGTCTGATTGACATTGTCTGCCAGATCGCGCGTCGGCTGACTCGGCCAGAACGAAATGCTGACCGTAATTCGTTGCGGTGAAGCGCGTTCTCCCTCCGGCACTCCGACACGAGTAGAAACCTCGAGCTGTTCGATGTGAATTTCGTCAGAGAACGGATGTGATTCGTTGGACACCCGCGAATGTTAACTATGAATCCGGCTTCGCCAAGGTTACGCCGAAGACATAACAGGAATACGTCCAAATAAGGGGCGGCAGCCTCTCTGGCGAAGTCGGGCGCATTCGCGTCATTCGCCGACTCTGGTAAAGTTGCTTCTGAATGAATACGGTCTGGCGCGTTTTTGCCTATCTGAAGCGGTATCCGTGGATGGCCGCAGGGACCTTGACCTGCGCGATCCTGAGCACGCTGATGGTGATCGTTTTCCCTGCGACCACGAAATGGATCATCGACGACGTCGTGCGTGCACATCGACCGGACAAATTGCTACCGCTCATCGCGCTTGCGGCCGTCGCATTTGTTTTGCAGCACGGGTTCAACGCGCTGCGCATCATCCTGAACAACACGTTCGAACAAAAAGTAATCTTCGATTTGCGCAGCGATTTGTATTCGCACATTCAATTGCTGCCACTGCGGTGGTTCGATAACCGCGCCACCGGCGATCTGATGACGCGGGTAATTGAGGACGTCAACTCAGTCGAGCGTGTGTTGATTGACGGAATTGAGCAAGGCGTGGTTGCGGCGCTGCAAGTGATCGTGGTTCTCGGCGTGATGTTTTATTTGAGTTGGCAATTGACGTTGTTCAGCCTGTTGCCCGCGCCGTTTCTGGCCGGCGGCGCGCTTTTATACACGCTCACTGCGCATCGCCGTTATCGATTGCAACGGCGCGCTTCCTCGGACATGAACGCGCTACTCCACGATAATCTCGCCGGCATTCGGCAAATCAAAAGCTTCAGCCGCGAGCGCGAACAACACCAGCGATTCAACAACGCGAGCAACGAATTGCGGCGGGCCACGCTCGTCGTCATGCGGGTTTGGGCGATGTATCACCCATCGATGTATTTGATTGGCTCGTTAGGCGTGGTCCTCTTGATCGCGGTCGGAACAAAAGCCATTCTGGCCGGCACGATGCAACTCGGCGATCTCATTGCTTTCCTTATGCTCACCGGATTCTTTTATGACCCGATCGGGAAATTGCATCAGCTTAATCAACTCGTGCAAGCCGGACGCGCCGCCGGCGAACGCGTGTTCCACATTCTCGACGAGCCGGCGGAGCCGGGCGCTACCGTGCGAGCCTCGATGGACGCTGAGCCTGAGCTTGCCCCAGTTTTGGGAGATATTCGTTATCAAGATGTGAGCTTCAGCTACGTGGAGGGATTGCCCGCAGTGAAGAATGTTTCCTTTCACGCGCCACCAGGTAGCACCGTCGCGCTGGTAGGCACAACCGGCGCGGGTAAGTCGACACTGATGAATCTGCTCGTGCGTTTCTATGAATTCACCAGCGGCCAGATCTACATCGACGGAAAACCAATTCGCGAATACGACCTGCGTACATTGCGCAAGGTGATCGGCGTCGTAACGCAGGAAAGTTTTTTGTTTAACGGATCGATCCGCGAAAATCTGCTCATGGGAAACCCACAAGCGTCCGACGCCGAATTATGGCGCGCGATAATTGCGGCGAACGCGCAGCAATTTATCCAGCGTTTACCGGACGGGCTGGAAAGCGTCGTGGGCGAGCGTGGAGTGAAATTGAGCGTGGGCGAAAAACAACGGCTCTCAATTGCCCGAGCGCTGTTGAAAGATCCGCCGATTTTGATTCTCGATGAAGCAACTGCAAGTGTGGATACTACGACGGAGCGATTGATCCAGGAAGCCCTGGAGCGGCTCATGGCGAATCGCACATCGATTGTCATCGCGCATCGGCTTTCCACGATCGTGCGCGCGGACCAAATTCTGGTACTCGATCACGGGCGCATCATCGAGCGCGGAACACACGACGAACTGCTGGCGCTCGGTGGAAAATATGCGCGACTATGCCAGCAAAGTTTACTCGAAACCCCTCAGCGGCGAGAAACAGAATCGCCGGCAGAAATTGCCGCATCACCTGCCCCCGAAGCGGAAGAACAATTGCCAGTCTGCTGACAGACAGGCTTCTGCTGGTTTAATCCTCGACCACGCCTTAGCGTCGCGGCGAGATCACGGCGGCCCTATGTTCGGACACGCTGAATGGCCGCTTCGTATTTTTGTTTTAGCTCAGCGTAACGTCGCTCAGTTTCCATCAGAGCGCGGCGCTCGTCTTCCAGGCTCCGCTCGAGATCACGAATCTGCTCCTGAAGCCGAAACGACATCCTTGCCACCGCTGGTCCTACAGGATCATCGAGTTTAATTTCGGTCTGGGCTTCCCCGCCCCCAGCTTGTCCAGTTTCCCACAACTGCGGCATCTCCTGAATCCTGCAACGAGCACCGTTGCGAGTATTGATGACGAGAGTTTCGCCATCGATTTCGCCGAGCCGAATAAATTCCTGAAGCGCGCCGAGCGTCGTCGGCCCGTAATAATGCTCGCTTGTAATCTCGACCAACCAGTCCATGCCGAGCTGAGGTAACATCGGCGCTTTCATCCAGGTCTGCCGGTCGTTAGAAAGAGTGTCGTGTGGTGCGATCTGGGCCGCAGCTGCCCAATGCGCGAGTTGGTCAAAACGCACCGGACCAAAGGTGCTTCCATCTTCGTGCTTGCGCAGAAACCAACTTTGATTCACGAGGCTCGGCTCACTCGGTTGGTGATGGCGAAGTTGAAGCCGCCGCGGATGCTGTGGGAATAATAATGGTCTGCCCAGCTTGCAGCTTACGGCCATCTTCGATGTGATTGGCGTTTTGCAATTCGTCCACGGTAACCTTGTACATTTTCGCAATGGAAGTGAGCGTTTCACCGCGGGCGACGATGTGCGTATTTGCGCCGGCCGGCTGTGACGCAGGCGCGGCGGCGGCGATGCTGGGTGCCGACGGCGTACTCTCCCCGATCATTACGCCTGGGCGAATGTGCGCGATTTGCTGTTCCAGTTTGAGGATCTCCTGAGAAAGCGCGTCAATTTTCGCGTTCTGTTCGTCGATCTTTTTTACCAGCGCTTCGAATTGCGTTGGATCCTCTGACTTGTCAGGCTTCGCCGCAGGCGTTTGAGCGGGCGCAGTGCAAAGCAATCCGAAAAGGAACGCCGCACTAAAAATCGCTGCGAGCTTCATCGGGGCAAAACTTTGCCATCAGCGGATTTGTCTGGCAAGTATCATCGCTTCGCGACGCTAAAGGGTTAGAAGCGCGGGCGGACGACGGACCTCGGGCCAAATCCTATTAACGCTTCAAGGCTTCAACGCTTCAACTTTCCAACGAACCAATACGGCAGCTTGCCTTTCGAATTTTTGCTCTTAGATTTTTTTATGCCTGAGCGCATTCAGAAGCCAGTCGAACCGGCTCCGTGGGGTCCAAAGCAAGGCGAAGGTGGAGGTCCACGTTCACCGGATATCTCCCGACCGGACACGAAGGACCTTTTAAAAAAAATGCGCAAGGTGGATCCCAATCAATCCAAGCGCTATCGCCAGCGCACGGGCCAATAATGGAGCGCTCCCCGGTGGCGTTTGACCAGAATTTTTCTGGCGGAGCCGGCGATTTCCCTGTGCTGCTGCGGCGCAAAGGATTGCTTGCTCCAGCGGCTGCAACATCGGTCCCACAGGCGGGAACAGCTCAGAAGGTGTGGCAACCCACTGAGGCGACGACGATTCTGGCCTTTAAATTTTCAGGAGGCGTGCTGGTAGCGGGCGACCGCCGCGCGACGGCGGGCAATACCGTCGTATACGATCGGGCGGACAAAGTTCTGGAAATTGATCGGCACTCCATCATGGCCATTGCCGGCGTCCCGGCAACCGCCTGGGAAATGGCGCGCGTGCTCGAACACTCATTTCA
>QHOR01000041.1:11415-18050 GCA_003219395.1 Verrucomicrobiota bacterium
CGATGGTAAAGTACGCGCTCTGTCCAAGCTGTTGCGTGACAATTTTGGATTCGTCATGCAGGGCGTGGGAGTGGTGGTGCCGATCTTCGCAACCTACGATTCTCATCCGAAACCCGAAGCGCGCCTTTATTTTTACGATGCGATGGGAGCGCAATTTGAAGCGACCGATTACGCCGCAACGGGATCCGGATCGCCAGCTGTGCGGAGCATTCTTTATTACGAAAACAATTGGGGTGCGAAGCCGCTACAGGAATTAGGCCAAGACGAAGCGGTGTCGATTGCATTACGTGCGTTGGATACCGCTGCGGAGTCCGACACGGCGACGGGCGGCGTAGATCGCAGCGGCAAGATTTATCCGCTTATCAAAATTGTGTCGTACGAAGGAATTACTACTTTGCCGGAGAGCAAAATTGCTGCCGTATTCAAGAAAACGGTCGCATGATTGAAGAACCGTATCGTTGGGTCGAAGCGATCGCCAATCGCCGCGAGTACATCGAAGCACAACTCGCTCCGGGCAGTCCGATCGCGGCGCTCGGTTTCCGCGACGGCATTTTGTTTCTCACACTCGGACAGACGCGTCAGAAGCTTTTTGAGATCTACGATCGGATTGCCATGGGGGCGATTGGTCATCCCGGGGACATCGAGCGACTGCGAATGGCCGCAATCGAATTGGCCAGCACGGAAGGCTTCACCCGGTCTGCGGCGGATGTTTCGTTGCGGCGATTGGTTCATTATTCGCTCAGCCCGGTGATGAAGAGCGCATTTGAACAGGTCTATGGGGCGCCGTACTTGGCGCGAATGCTCTTCGCCGAAGTAGGCGAGCGACCCGAGGAAGATTTGTTTCTACGCGTGGAATACGACGGCGAGATCGCGACCAACGGCGCGACGTACGCGCAAGCGCGGCAGGATTTCGCCGCACTCAGCGGGACACAGCAATCGAGAGAACAGATGGAAGGATTTCTCGCAACTCAGCACACACGCGATGCGAATTTTGAGACGGTACTCAACTCCGCGCTCGACGCGTGGAGCATCGGGCATATGACTTTACAAACTGACGATGGAAAAGAACCACCGGAGCAGGAGGCAGTCAGACAACATCGACAGGAACAGCTCGCCGCTACTGGGATCGAGGCGGCATTGCTTGAGCGTGACGCCAGCAGGGCAATTCGTTATCGTTTGTTGTCGGACACGGAATTACGTCCCTTGATCCACGATTAACATATGGAAAGAAATCATCGCCCGGAGGTCACAAGTGAAACCGCTTCGGAATATTCTGGCTCTCGCTGGCTTATTGCTAATGATCGCGTCTTTCGTCTGGATGCAATTCCATCAGACGAAAAGAGCTAAGCCCGTCGCAGAGCCGAAAGCCGCACAGCCCTCCACTGCACCCGGTCCATTCGCAGTGGTCGTCCTCGATCCCGGCCATGGTGGACAGGATTCCGGCGCCATGTGCGGAGGGTTACTCGAAAAAGATCTCACTCTGGACGTGGCGCGACGAATCGATCGCTTACTCGACTCGGAGGGAATCGCAACATTGATGACGCGCCTAGGCGATACTTATGTTTCACTGGCAGATCGCGCGGCGTTCGCGAATCGGATCGGAAATTGCATTTTCATCAGCATCCATTTCAATGAAGACAATAAGCCGGTCGCGACTGGGGTGGAGACCTATTACGCTTCACATCAAATCGCCCCTGCCTCCTCCCTGGCTTCATGGCTGCCTTTCTTATGGCGACCACTTCCCGACTCGCCGAATCCTGAAAGTCAAAGGCTCGCAGGATTCATTCAAGAAGCTTTGGTGGCGCGCACACGGGCTATCGACCGGGGTACGCAATCCGGACAATTTTTTGTAATCGCAAATGTGACTTCCCCTGCCGCTTTGATCGAAGGAGGATTTCTCACAAATAAGGAGGATATTTCCAAGCTTGTAAGCGAAGATTATCGCGACCAAATCGCCGCAGCCGTTGCTGACGGTGTTTTGAAGTATCGCGACGCGAGAAGTCAGCGTAAACCACGTTTGGCGGTAGGATCGGGGACGCGGTGAATAGGGCGGAGTACGACGGCGTCAAAATAGCATTACAATGAAAGCCAAGATCGCTGCGCTGATCTTCATCGGATCCCTGATGCTGGCGCGAGCCGACCAGATGATTGAAAGCGTGCAGCAAGCCCTGAAAGACCAGGGCTTTTATTATGGTGAGATCACCGGTCAAATGAGTTCGGATTTAACCGCAGCGGTTCGCCGGTATCAAATTCGCAATGGACTGCAGGTGAATGGTCAGCTCAACAGTGAGACCCTTCAATCACTTGGAGTTAATTCCTCTGCCGCTGCACGATCAGCGGCAAAGCCCGTATCGCCCAGCCCAGCTTTACCCAACAGTGGCAATCAATCTCCAATTGAGGGAGCGGACATCACGCCGGCACCGGCTCAGCCTTTCTCGAATGCGCCGCAAGATCAGCAAGTGTATCCATCCAACCCCGTCGCTCCAGCTGCCCCCGCGGCGGGAGTACTTGCGCGGACGCCTTTCGAGGCTGCGCCGCCCGAAGTGCAACGTAAAGTTATTGTCTCTGCTCAAATCGCGCTGGCGCGACGCGGGCTTTATCGCGAGGAGATTAATGGGATCTATGGCCCCGCAATGGAGCTGTCGCTGCAAGCGTATCAAGCACGGGCCAAACTTCCGGTAACAGGGCGGCTTGATTTACAAACGCTCGCCGCCCTCCGGTTGTTACCGCGACCACGTCAACCTTTTTACGATCCCTCGCGCAGACATTCGCGTCCCCCTCCTGGGCCGCCGGTCCGGGGTGAATGGGTTCCTGACTGACGTTCGACGGGCCGTGGAATCGCCACGGCAGCAACGCGCGTGTCTATTTAGGTTTATCAAAGCGTACTGATTGTAGTTCGGCAAAAACTGTGCCGACGAAGACCTGCGCTTCAATGCGAAGTAGGAGTCGCTCCGCATCATCGGACACCCAGATCGTGCCGCGATGAAATTTCCGGTGCGGTTCTAATTCACGGTGCTTGCCAATCCGCTTGAGCTGTAAGTCGAGTTTAATTGCGCTGTAACTGCCAGCGTGCACTGAGATTTTTTCCCGGCCAAGGACTCTGACCGTAGCCAGATAAGCATTGGTCGCCGGATAGGCTACAACGCGGTAAACGCTGTGATCTTTAAGTGGCTGACTACGCAAATAAAGCATGGCCGAAAATAAATCGAACAGGTCAGGAAAATTAAACTGCCGAGTCTTCGCTTCCCCCGTACCCTTATCCTCCGTTCTCGTGCGCGTCACTCCGTTATTCGTGAAAGTGAGATGCGTTGAGATTTTCTTTGATCGATAGTTCTCAATTTGCTGGGCTTCGATGGGCCGCAATGTCCCGGCACTGGCGACTGCCTGATAATTCACGTCCAATTTCCATAATGCCCGAACAAAACCAATAGTTCGGCCCGTCCCCTCGAGTTGAAACTTATTTTCGGATGGCTTTGTGAAGTGAACCTCCCCGCTAGCCGCCGTAAGCCCGGACCAGCCGAAGCGATAAGCCGCACGCAAGGGGCGCAGCTCCGGAAAACTTCCGGGCGGATCCTTGCTGATCGTCGCCTCCCAATTCTGCGCGAGCGAGCTTGAGCAGAGCGCAAGAAACGCAAAGACCGTCTGCAGGATTCGAAGCCGGATTAGAATCCCAGGTCGCAATCGTCCGCCAATGATTCCCGCTTCATATGGCTTGCTGGTTCTCATCGGTACGAAAAAAATACACGCGAGTTTAGCTCGCGTGTATTTCCAAATTGTCGAATTTAAATGTTAAGGCTTGGCAGCTCTTGCCGGGGTGGCGGATGAAGTCGCTTTCGCAGTTGAGCTCGCGGCGCGGCCCGGCTTGTTAAGCACGGCGATGATGTCGTTGGTAAAATCAACGTTGTCGTGTGAGTACAACAGGAATGGAACACCATTAATGCTCATGCCCGACTTGTCGAACACCAGATCCATGTTGGTGGCTTTAACCTTGTCGATTACGACGTCAGTGATTTCCTTTACGATTCCCTCGCGGACGCGCATCAACTGTTCCTGCAGTTGCCGTTCGCGAGTTTGACGGAAGTCGTTGATCTCGCGCTCCATGTTCTTGATGTTAGCAATCTTGTCATCCCGTTCCTTTGCGGTTTGGGTTTTCTTGTCCGCGCTGAGGGCCGGTGACTCCAGCTGTTTGTTCAGATTATTGATTTCGTCCAACGCCTTTTTGTAAGACTCCGCTCGGTCATCGTACTCTTTCTTGGCGGCGTTCTTGGCATCATTGATTTTTACTTCGGCTTCCTTGGTCTTGTTGTATTCCTTAAACGCGCGCTGCATGTCAACGGTTCCGATTTTCATTGTGCCTTGAGCAAAAGCAGCAATCGGAAGAGCTAGCGCCAATGCGAGGATTGTAGACAGAGACTTTTTCATAAAATGGAGGATACAGTGCTTGGAATCGCGTTAGACTGCAACCACATATATTCGTTCAAAATTGATAACCTACGCTGAAGTTGAAATGACCGCCGCCGCTGTATCCATCGCGCTGTATCGGGTAGCCATAATCGAGACGTAGCGGGCCGATTGGCAAATCAAGCCGGAGGCCGACACCAATGTCGGAGGCGATATGATTGAAACCAAAAGACCACTGGCTGGTGTTAACAAAACCGGTGTCGTAAAAAACTGCGCCTCGTGCTTTTTCAATAATCGGAAAAGTCCATTCAATCGTCGTGCGCCACATTGTCTTTCCACCTAGTGGTTCGCCATTCTCATCCTGCGGTCCAACTTCGCGAAAGGGAAAGCCGCGCAGGTTATTTGAGCCTCCGAGAAAGAGCCGCTCGAAGATTGGGACATCACCTCCACTCCCCCATTGACTTACGGTCGCGACTTCGCCGTTAATCAGGAGGATTGTGTCCCAAGGAAGATGAAAATATTGCGATCCTTCGAGGTCCCACCCGTAAATCTGAACATCACCTCCGAGAAAGCCGCCGGCAATAAAAGGTGAAAGGGCGATGCGTTGTCCGCGGCGCGACAGCAAAGGATTGTCGCGTGAATCAAATACAACACTGCTAAACATCTTGCTCTCCACAGAGGAGCCTTGTTGTGACAGGATAAAATCACCGGCGTTGGGGTCTACATTGTAAATGTCTACGTCCTGCAGCATGTACCCGAGGCTTGCATACGTATATGTATTGATCGGTTTGCGGGCTTCAAACGAGAACCCGTAATTCCGTTGGTCATATTGGGCGCTTAAGTAATTTGCGTCCGTGTAGAAGGCCTGAAAGCCCAACGACAAGCGGCGATCAAGGAAGTACGGTTCAGTCAGCGCCAGAACGAAGTCCTTTCGTTGCGTGCCGTATTGGATGCGTAATCTGAATTTTTGGCCACCGCCGGTGAAAGAAGGCCAATTGAATAGGTCGAAATTGCCCTGGGTGAGCTCAGCGAAACCAACCAACTGGTCGACGGTGCTGAATCCGCCACCGAAACTTAGCGAACCGGTTCGTTTTTCCTGCACCAGGATGGTGAGGTCCTTGCGTCCGGGAACGTCGGTGTCTTCGGGATACGTCTCGACTTTTGCAAAATAACCCAGGTTCTCCAGGCGCTTCTTAGTGATGTCCACGCGTACGGTATTAAAAACGTCTCCTGGCGCAACGAGTACCTCGCGTCGGATAACCTTGTCTTTGGTACGCGTGTTCCCCTCGATCGTGACTCGATTTACGAACGAGCGAACGCCCTCCTCGATGTTGTAATGCACATCAATCAAAGCAGGACCGGCTGGGGTTCCCTCGGGCTGAACTACAAGATCGACGTAACCTCCACTGCCGTACGCATCGGCCACTGCCTTCGCATCATCGCGCAACTGCTTCGGCGAATAGACACTGCCTTCCTTCATTTTTAACAGGACACGAATCCTCTCCTCCTTCGCAACCTGGTAACCGGTGACGGTCAGCTTACGCACGTGATACTGAGGACCTTCAGAAATCACGATGGTGAGAATCAACGGGCCCTTTTCCTTGCGTTCTCTCCGCACCTCTTTGACTTCGACATCGATGTACCCGTGGTTCTGGTAATACTCGCGGACTTTGTCGAGGTCCTGTTGCAATTGGACCTCGTCCAATCGGCCGGACTTATCGAGGAAATAGATCAAGGTTCTGCCACGCGTCTTCATTTGTTTGCGCAGCACTCGTTCGCTGAAATGCGCGTTTCCTTCGAACTGAATCCGGCTCACGGCGCCTCTTACCCCTTCATTAACAGTGTAAACAACGCGCGCCGTTCCTCGTTTCTCATCGATTGGATCCACTCGAAATTGAACGCTGACATCGTTGTAGCCGCGTCCCTGATAGACCTCGATGATTTTCTGGCGAGCTTGTTCCAGTTGCTGTTCGTCAACCGGCTGATTGAGCCTTAATTTGATTTCTTTGCGCAATCTCTGCGCTTTTACCTGCTCGGCCCCATCGATCACGATCTCACGCAGGATTGAACGCGTTTGCACAGCTACGATCACCTTCACTCCATCGCCTTGCGGCTGGGCAAAAATCCGAACGTTTTGAATCGAGCCAGTCTTGTACAGAGCCGCAATATCGTCCTCGACGATCTCATTCGAATACGGCTGACCCACTCTGGTTCGCATTTGTGCAAGAATTCGT
>QHOR01000041.1:18063-24450 GCA_003219395.1 Verrucomicrobiota bacterium
TGCTGACGGTGCCGGGGCCCGTGTACTCCACCTCAATTGAACGGACGATGGGAGGTGCCTGCGGCGCGGCCTGCGGTGCCTGCGCTCGTGCGACTGCGGCACCAAGCAGTGCGCAAACGGATGCGGCCCAAATTGCAAATGGCGGGGGGCGCATCCATCCAGAAAAATATCTCATAGGTTAAGAAGCGCGGCCCCGCGTAAGCGAGCCCACGCAGGACAGGCGGCTATATCGGAAAGAAGGGGTCAGTCGTCAAGGCGAGATTTCACAGAGGCAGCCGTTTGGTGACCGGCGGCCGACTTGGTCAATTTAAAAGTTCATACCAATTGTTGCGCCGGCGCGGTTCGTAACCTGCATCGCGAATAAGCGATTCGATCTGTGGACCGTCTAATCGAAATGTTGTTCCGGCGCTGCTGACGACGTTCTCTTCCATCATCACCGACCCGAAATCGTTCGCGCCGTATCGGAGTGCGATCTGGCCGATCGCCGGCCCCTGTGTGACCCAGGAGCTTTGTATATTGTCGATGTTGTCCAAAAAAATACGAGCCAGCGCCTGCGTCCGCAAATACTCGGCCACCCCGGTCGGGTGGGTCACCTTCAAGACCGTATGCTGAGGTTGAAACGTCCAGCAGATGAACGCCGTGAATCCGCCGCTGCGATCCTGTTGATCACGAATGCGCCCCAAATGCTCCACCCGCTCTTCAATGGTTTCCACGTGTCCGAACATCATCGTCGCACTCGATTTCAATCCCAGCTCGTGCGCCGTTTGCATGACCGCCAACCATTGTTCGCTATTAATTTTTAATGGCGAGATTTTCTTCCGCACCCGATCCACCAGAATTTCTCCGCCGCCGCCGGGGATCGATCCAAGTCCAGCCCCTTTGAATTCCGAAATTACTTCGCGCACCGACATCCGGAACGTCTCCGCGAAATGCTGAAACTCTGGCGGACTGAACCCGTGAATATTGATGTGCGGATATTTTTCCCGGATGTGATGCAGCAGATCGATATACCATTGGAACGGCAATTTCGGATGATGCCCTCCTTGCATTAGAATCTGAACACCACCAACTGAAGATAGTTCGTCGAGTTTCTGATCGATCTGCTCAAATGAAAGCACGTAATGATCTTCATCCTTCTCCGTTCGATAGAATGCGCAGAACTTGCAGTAAACATTGCAAACGTTGGTGTAATTGAGGTTTCGATCGACAATGTAGGTGACGATCTCGCGTCCATGTCCGGCGTAACTTTTCGCCTTCGCCAAATCACGTCTGGCGTTGGCCAGTGCCCCCAGCTGTTCGAGCGGCCAGCCATACAATTGGAGCGCTTCGTCCACAGAAACTCGTTCGCCCGCGAGCACCTTCGCGGTCAGTCCATCTCGATTCAAAGCGACCATCGCCCGCCATTTTATATGACGCGGCGGCGCATTGCACGTAGATGATTTGTGGATGAAGCATCGGGTCGCCATCGTCGGCGCTGGCGTGTCTGGCCTGACTTGCGGCGTTATTTTCGCCGAACGCGGATACCGAACAGCCATCTTCGCCAAAGAAACCGGCCAGCAAACAACCTCTGGAGCAGCTGCGGCGCTCTGGTTCCCGTACGATGCCGAACCGCTGGCTAAGGTCATCCCGAGGGCGCTCGAGACCTACCGCACCCTCATTGATCTCATTCGCAATCAGGATAGCGGGGTTTCAATGATCGAGCTCCGCCAATTTTCGCGAATGGACGAAATTTTAGTTCCACATTGGGCCATTCCACTCGGTGCACGTGCTATTTCTCCTTCTGTCATGTCGAGCAAGGCCACCGCCAAGACTGCAGCTTCACGCGAAGGCCTAAAGATTTCGCTGAAGATGTTCAAGAGCGGCTTCTCGCTGCGCGTTCCGCTGATGGACACAACAATTTATCTGGATTATCTCGCCAATCGTTTTATCGCGGCCGGCGGATCAATCGCCGCCGATACGTATTTCAAGCAGCTCGAAGACATTGATTCAAAATTCGATCTTCTGATTAACTGCGCCGGAGTCGGCGCCCGCGAACTGGTCGGGGACGCTGACGTTGAGTCTCACCGTGGCCAGGTCGCAATTGTGCCGAGAATTAGCGGTCTTCCATACGCCGTCGTTTGTGATGATGCTCCGCTGATGTACGCCATCCCGCGCAGGAATGACTGTGTTTTTGGAGGAACAAATGATCTTAGCAACGATCTCGCTGCTGATCCCGCGATAACCGCACAACTGGTCTCTGAATGTGCGCGCGCATTGAACATCGAAAACCCAAATGTTCTCGCCGAGCGCGTCGGGCTACGTCCATTTCGCAAATCAGGTGTTCGCGTAGAGCGGACTTCGGTGGCCGACGGCCGGGTGGTCATTCACAACTACGGCCATGGCGGCTCCGGATTCACCCTCTCGTGGGGCTGCGCACAAGCGGTCTTCGAGCTTGCAACCGACCGCGCAGCTAGCTCGGGACCCTACGTCAGCGCGATGCACTGAAACGAGCTGACGACGTCGTCTGGACCCTTTGCAGCAAAAAAACTTTCGTAATAGCCCGGACCGAGATCCCAGTACGGTCCCTTGTAGTAGTCGTCACGATAAAATCGCCAAACGCCGCTTACCACGATCAGACAACTGATTCGGTCGTTCCAAAAATCGCCGACATAATGGAAACTCAAGTTCGTGCGAGCGTAGGCTCCTTTGAATCCAACATGGTCGTAAAGCACAATTTCCGGCAGGCGAGTTGACTGCGTCACGAGCGGCACCGGCTCTTTCCCAGCCGCGGAAGCGTGATAACTCAGCGGACCAATTTGCCATTTCATGTCGATAACGCAGCCGTTATCCGGCGACAATTCAGTTTTGGGTATTCGTGGCATAGGCGTGGGCGGCAGTGATTTTTCCAATTTCATCAAATGAATCGAGAGCTGTCGAGCAAAGAAAGATTACCGGAGTTGATCGCTGTAGGGGCGATTTGAAATGAAAAGCTCTTACGCTTGCGCTCACTTGCTGTTTGCCCGGCCGATAACGCCGCAGGCAACGCGCGCGCCCGAGTCGCCAGAAGGCTGGGATTTCAGATCATCCGCCTTGGCGTGTACCACAACGGAGCGCCCAATCACAGACCGTTGGTCGTTCGTGAGCGAAATTTGGTGATCCACATATTCGAGCGTCGCCTTGCCCGATCCGTCTGCTTCTACGTTTCCCATGTCTCCCACATGCCGTTCAGCTGCGTCTGGTCCTGCATGCGGATTGTCGGTCGGATTAAAATGAGCACCGGCTGAACTCGCATCGGCTGCGCTGCAATCGCCGAACTCGTGGACATGAAAACCATGATTACCGGGAGTCAGTCCGGTGATTTCCGCGCGAACTTGTACACCATCGGCTTCTTCGGTGAAGATAACGGTACCACTGACTTTGCTGTCTGCGGTGGGGTGAAGCACGGCGACAGCTTTCAGGGGCGCCGATGGTTTTTTCGCCGGCGTTTGGGACTGCCCGGTGAAGCCAAGTGCGAATAAACATATCAGCGCAATGACCGAAGCTTTGAAGGAATTCATGGTACTACCTCTATTTCGCAAAGATCGCCCAGTCCAGCCGCATCAATAAGTAAAACTGTGTCAGTAGGCTGCAAATAGATCTCGTCCAAGCGCTGCGCCTGCGCACACAAATCGAAATTCTTTCGAACGATCTCAGCGCCATTACGCGCGATTCGCGAAAGAAAGCCCGGATCCTTCGCTGCATCGAGCAGAGCAGCCGCCAATTTTTCATGATCGCCTTCAGGCAACAAGACGCCAGACATTTCGGTTTCAATTACTTCCGGGATGCCTCCGTGCTGGGTAGCAAACGCAGGCAGGCCGCTGGCCATCGCTTCCAACATTGAATTTGGAATACCTTCCTGATTTCCATCATGGCCGGTTTGGCTGGGATGCAAAAAAATGTGTGAGGCATAATAGATTTCGCGGAGTTGCTCCTGCGACACGAAACCTCTGAATGAAACGCAATTGGAGATATTCAAGTCACGCGCCAAATTCTGAAGTTGGCTAAGGAATGGCCCTTCTCCTGCAATCGTGAGCCTGGCAAAAAGCGCGCAGCGTAACTGGCAGACCTTTCTTCTCGACCAAACGACCAGCCTGCACGAAACGCCATTCGCTTGCCGCGGCCACGAAGTTTCGTTCACGAAAAGGAAATTCATTCACCGGAATCCCGGTTCGCTGGATCTCGATTTTTTTTTCGTCGCAGCCCAAACCAATCACTGCGCGCCGTAACGAATCAGAGCGAACGAGAACCAGCTCTACTGCATCGAGCATTTGTCGCGTCGCTTCGCGATAAGCCGGCTTGTTCATGTCCACGGTCACATCGGCGCCATGAAAGGAAACGATGGACGGTTTTTTCCACGCCCGAATCAGCGGCAGGAGATGAACAGCAATTTGGCCAAAGTAAATGTGCAACAGACGAGCATCCGTCTTTGTTAAAATGCACTCCAATGAACGCAGTTCGCTATCCGAAATCTGCCATGGCGCATCACGCAATTGCCTGAACCAAATGCGGCGGAGGAAATGCGTTGCCGGCTTGGGAGCTAGATAAATTTGATCAAATGGGTAGCGTTCAGCTTGTTCGCGCTTCTGCGCAATCACCACGGGAATGCATCGGCGCAAGCCTGCGATTTGCCGATAAATGTGCAACATCTCCGGCTTAAGAAATGTCGCGCAATAACAAGCGACGACCGGACGTGAATCAGCAGATGGAACTTCCAACGCCCAATGCTCCACGCTCAAAGCTCAATGATCAACTGCTTGAAAACCAATTCAGGTTGAGAACTGCGCGCGCACTTCCGTCGATACACGCATCGGCCGACTGGTCTGCCCATTTATTGGACACCAAAGAGTGCGAGCCTTCGACAACAGCTGACGGTCGCCGTTCCGCCGGATTTCTGTGAATCGTTCAAATGTAAGCCGGCTCGCTTTGCCCACCCATGTTCGCAGCACGACCTCGTCACCGAAAAGGGCAGGCATTTTATAGTCGATCTCATGTCGCAAGACAACCCAGGCGATGTTCTCCTGCGCGTTCGGGCTGGCAAGCGCTCGCCAATGCGCTGTAGCAACATCCTGGACCCAGCGCAGGTAAACGGTGTTGTTCACGTGATTTTGCTCGTCGATGTCGTCTGGCAGCACCGGAACAATCATTTCGAAAGGGGCGGACGACATTGGACAATTCGGGAGAAATTAGACTCGAATTCGAAAACGCGATGAACGGCGGGTCAGCTTATATGAAATCGTCGCATTAATTCTTGTCGCGCCTCCATCGCCAGCACCGGATTCATGCGCGTAAGAACTTTTTCACGGCGATCGCGATCCATGGCCGCCAGGTCGCGCACCAGTTTGTTTCGCGTCCGCCATTTCGCATATTTGCTCACACCGATACCAACCGCCAGAAGCGCGGAGATGATCCAAACGGTGATATCTGTCGCGGTCACCAGACCAATAAAGAAGCAAAAGGTGTTACCGACAACCCAACACGCGTTATGTAAGCTCTGCCACCACAGGCTGCCACAGCGTGATTTCCTGGACAGGTAGAATGAGCCGAGATTGATCGGCAATCACAGCGCCAGCTTGCGACCGCGACTGCATCGTGTGATCACAAAAGAATGTATTCCGTCGAGATCGATCGATCGAAGCGTCTTCTGGTGATCACTGCTTTGCAGCGAGTCACGGTGGAGCAGGCAAAGCTCGCCGCAGAACAGGTGCACGAGCTTTTGCGCGGCGTTGCGCCCGGCTTCCGCGTTCTTGCGGATTTCCGGTGGTTGGAATCAATGGATTCGGCAACAGCACACCACGTTGCTGAAATTATGGACACGCTGACTGAAAAGGGGCTCGCCTCGGTGACGCGAGTGATGCCCGATCCGCACAAAGATATCGGACTCAACATCCTGTCGCAGTTTCATTACCGCCCGCAAATCCCAATCGCTACTTTTGAGACACTAGCTGACGCGCTGCAAAGTCTAATGGAGGAGTAACCGTGAACGCAAGGCGGCGAAAGTCGCGCAGACGTTCAACGGGAGGACCATTGAATATTCAACTTAAAACGCTGGAGCGAAAGACGCGCTTTGACGTCTTCCACCAATCTCTAAGTTGGGGCGGCTTGGTCCGCCGGCGCTTGTCCGCGAGTTACTGTCCTTTCGCTGCAGCCCTATTTCCTTCTCTGGCCGCCTCGGCCTCAGTCATGTACTTGCCTTTTTTGGTCGTGCCATAGAAACGCGAGCCTTCCCTATGGTAAACATGTGTCTCCGTGTTGACCCACACCAGACCGTGCCCTCCGCCGGGTGCAGGCGGATTACTTGATTCGTCGGCGCTTCTGGGTTTGGCTGGAGCGCCGGGCGCGGCTGCGGGGCTGGCCGCCGCAGACGTTTTC
>QHOR01000041.1:24473-36191 GCA_003219395.1 Verrucomicrobiota bacterium
CTCGCTGCTGCCGCAGCTTTCTTACGAGTACTTTTTGTTTTAGCCGCAGCTGCGGGCGAGGCAGCAGGCGACGCCGATGGAGCTGGACTAGCTGCAGCACCAGTAGATGCTTTTTTGCGACCGCGCCTCGCTGCTGGTGAAGTCGCGGGCGCCGCGGCAGGTGATGCAGATGCAGTGGTTTCGCCTGGCGATGCGGTTGTTTGAGGTTTCTTATGCGCGCGATGTTTTGCCGGCTGATGAGCTCCTGCGGGCGATTCTCCCGGCGTCGGCGATTGCGCTGTTACCGCGCACGCGGTGGCAAGTCCGACGGCAAAGGAAAGGGTTATGAATCTTTTACTCATGGACGCGAGGGTAAACAAGCCGTGAGATTACAGTCAACGCATTTCCAATAACCAACACACTTTCCGCAGAAAACAGCAACGACTCCCCAACTTCGCAAGCCAGCGGCGGTAAGCGTCGCCCGTGCGACAGATCCAGTCTAAAATTTGCGATTTTCCGAGGCGCGTGCGGTTGCCTCGGAAAGCTTTCGTGAGTTGAGCGCGGCGGCGGCTTGCGCTAGACTCGGGACGGATGCTTGATACCATTCTGGGATGCCTCAAATGGGCTGCTGTAGGATTCATCGTCGCGTTTGCGCTGATGAAACTGTTCGAAGCCAGTCATATTCACGACGACATCCCCAAGCCTGCCTTCAAAATACGCCAGACGAAGCGCGCGACATTCGTGTTATCAGCTTTCGCCGCGATGTTTTCTGCGTTGGTCTGGCTCCTGGTGCAGAAGCTCGACTGAGCTTAGGCTGGCCTTAAATTGAAACAAGGCGACGGTGGGTGTTATCCCATATAAAATCCGCCGTTTACGTTCAAAACGTGTCCCGTGATGTACGAGGCCATCGGGGAGGCTAAGAAAAGGGCTGCGTTCACAATTTCGCTAACATCACCGAGACGGCCGAGCGGAATTTGCTTAACGAAATTCTGGGTTACTTCGTCAGGCATGCCTTTGCTCATGCCGACGTCGATGAATCCAGGCGCGACAGCGTTTACAGTAATGTTTTGGCGCGCAAACTCGCGAGCCGATACTTTTGTGAGAGCGACAATCGCTGCCTTGCTAGACGAATAATTTGCCTGGCCAAATAAGCCGAGCTGGCCACTGACAGAAGACATATTAATGATGCGTCCGCCGTTTCGCAGAACCGCGGCTGCCCTTTGCGTAACTGTGAATGTGCCCGTCAGGTTTACGCGCACCACGCTCTCAAAGTCTTCGACGGCCATTTTTTTAATCGTGCGATCACTAATAATCCCGGAATTGTTGACGAGAATGTCCAGCCCCCCGTGCTGATCCTGTATTTGCTTCATCATCGCCTCGACTTGCGTCGGTTGCGTCACGTCGCATTCAATCACCAGCGGCTCACTGAGTTCACTGGCTACTTTGGTGGCGTCGGCCTTGTTTTGTGCCTGAGCGTCGGCCACATAATTCACCACGCACTGCGCACCGCATCTCCCAAATGCCTTGATCATCTCAGCACCAATCCCGCGCGAGCTACCGGTGACGAGCGCGACTTTGCCGCTGAAATCGAGTAGATCAGGCATTTGACGATTTACGATTTAACGATTTAACGGTTCAACGCTAGATTTTTCCGATGCCTTCACCGATTCGAATTTTGACCGCGGTCCCGATTTGCGATGGGCATGACAGCGCGATCAACACCATCAATCTGGAATTTATCCGACACGGGATCGAGGTCGTCTATCTTGGCTACCATCGATCAGTAACCGATATTGTGCGCGCCGCCATTCAAGAGGACGTGCGCGCCGTTGGCATCTCGAGCTATAACGGCGGACACATCGAATTCTTTAGCGAAGTCACTGGTCTTTTACAGAAGCGCGGAGCAAGCGACATCAAAGTCTTCGGCGGGGGTGGTGGAACGATCACGCAGCAGGACGCGGCAGCAATGAAGCGCAAAGGCGTGGACAATATTTTCTTTGCCGGAACTTCCTTGGCAGAAATGACAGACTACGTTCGCACGCAGTACGGAAAGCCGCGCAACAAAAGGCCGCGCCCGCGATCGCCCGAGCAGGAACTCGCCCATAAGCTGAGCGAGATCGAGGACGCGTATGCAAGCGTAAGCAGAAAACGGCCAACGGCCAGCGCGCAACGCTCAAGGTCCAACAAGACGGTTCGTCATTCGTCAGTCGCCATTCGTCATTCCTCGCGCGCGGAACGCGCGCGGGTTATGGGTTTCACCGGCCCTGGCGGGGCGGGAAAAACGACATTGATCGACGAGCTTGTTCTGCGTTTTTTGAATCAGAATTCACGAGGGAGAATCGCAATCTTGTCGCACGATCCGAGCGTCGTCGGCGAAGGAGCGTTGTTGGGCGATCGAGCTACCATGATCAACTCGCAGAACGATCGCGTGTTCATGCGTAGTATGGCGACGCGCGGCCAGGCTGGCGGACTTTCTCCTGCTACGCAGGATTGTTTGGCTCTGCTCGCACGTTCGGGCTTTGACTATGTAATTATTGAGACGGTGGGTACTGGCCAGGAGGCGATGCCATTCCAGAAAAACGGGGTTGTCGACCAGACTGTGCTGGTGATGAACCCTGATTATGGCAGCCGGTTGCAACTGCAAAAAATCGTGATGCTCGATCTTGCTGACATTGTGGTGGTGAACAAGAGCGATCTTCAGCGCGCGCGTACTGCACACACGGAAATCGAACAGCGGCTGGAGCAAAACGGGCGTGATCAGCGGCTGATCGATACGGTGGCGAAACGGCATCGCGACGCTGGCGTGGATCAATTATTCAAGCTAATTTCGACCGGCAGATAACCGCATTGTCATGTCGAGCGGAGTCGAGACATTTCTTGATATTTTAACGGCGAAGAAGGAACTAAGTTTCCTGGACTTCGCTCGGAATGACAGGAACGGTAGGTGGAATCATGAGCAAACTTGGACAGGTTGTTGAGGCGATTGAGAAGTACAACAAATTCGTTCTCGATCAGGTAAAGCGTGCGCGCTCGGACGAACAGTTCGGTCGTGAATTGCTGGGGCGCTGGAACGACACGAAAGCGAAAATTCCAATCACGCGTACGCCGACCGGTGTGCCTTTGCCGCGCCTGGCGTTGCCCGAAATCGATGAGCCCGGCGAAATCGCGCGCTATCTCTTTGGCGAAGGATTGCCGGGCGAATTTCCATTTTTAAACGGCGCCTACCGCGAGATGTATTTGGAGCCGATTCGGGAGGTCGAAAGTTTCGAAAAAAACGGCGAAACTGTAGCGGCAAGGATGGCACCTGTGAAGAGTTCGAACGCGCGGCCGCCATTGCCTCAAGCCGAAGAACCGACGCGATTGTTCTCTGGCTTGATGCTCGCCGAGGATACCAACGAGCGTTTTCATTATCTGACCCAGCACCAGCGCACGCATCGGCTCAGTACCGCTTTCGATGGGCCGACGCTCTACGGCATCGATAGCGACGCCGACGGCGTCTTCGGAAAAATCGGCGAGGGCGGTGTAGCCATCGACACGGTCGAAGACATGATGCGGCTCTATGATGGTTTTGATCTCGGTTCGCCGAATTTTTCCGCTTCCATGACTATCAGCGGTCCCGCGCCAATCATCATGGCGATGTACATCGCGGCCGCGAAACGCAGATTCGGCCCAAAAGTTGTTCCGAAACTACGTGGCACAGTGCAGGCCGATATTTTTAAAGAAGTCCAGGCACAGAACGAAACCATTTTCCCCATCGAAGCCTCGCTGCGCTTTCTTACCGACATGGTTGAGTTCACCACGCGGGAAATGCGGCGCTGGTATCCGATTTCCATCAGCGGTTATCATATCGGCGAAGCCGGTTCGACGCCGGTGCAACAGGCCGCTTACACGCTTTCTAACGGATTTGCGTATGCTGAAATGTTTGCGGCGCGCGGAATTCCTGTCGATCAATTCGGGCCGCGTCTCTCATTCTTTCTCGATTGCGGTCTCGACGCCGAATATATCGCCCTCGCTCGCGTGTCCCGCCGCATCTGGGCAATTGGAATGCGTGATGTGTTTGGCGCCGGCCCACGGGCGCAACTTTTCAAATTGCACACTCAGACCAGCGGTCGTTCGCTGATCGCAGCGGAATTCAAAAACAATCTCACCCGCACCGCCGCGGAATTGGTTCTCGCTTACATGAACGCAACCAATTCGTGCCACTCAAACAGCGCGGACGAACCGTTCACCACGCCGAGCGAAGAATGGATTCGGCTTGCCGCCCACGGACAGGCGATCCTTCTGGAGGAGTCCGGCATTTTCAAACACACCATGAACATGTTGAGCGGTTCGCCAGGAATGAAAGCGGTAGAGCGGGCTGTGGAAGCAGCCATCCTCGATGAGTTCCGCGAGATCGCCCGACTGGGCGGCGTGCTTGCAGCGGTAGAAGACCGTTACCAGCGCAGCCAGATTCAGAGCGCTGCGCATCGCTACGAGCAGCAAATCTACAATGGAACTCGCCCAATCATTGGCCTCAATCGCTACCGTGACGACGAGGACGACGCACCGGAGGTGAAACTCGTGCGGACGCCCCGCCAGAAGCAGCAATTGCAGGTAGATCGCCTTGCCAAATTCAAAAAGAAAAATGCGGAGAAAGCGAAGCGTGCGCTGGATAGATTGGCTGATGTCGTCGAACGCGGCGCGAATTGTTTCACGGTGTTGCTCGAAGCAGCGGAAGTCTGTTCGTTAGGCCAAATCACCGGTCGCCTGCAGGAAGTAGTCGGGCGTTTTCGGCCCATGGTGTGATGTAACACCGCCAGCGCTGCATCCGGAGCCGCCGCGAGTGCCCTGCCAGGATGCCTGTGCTCCAATTACCAACACTTCCTTCAACAAGCGTGCGCTGAACGTGGGATTCGAAGTCCTTAGTGAGACGCCATGGTCAGCCACGCATACATCGGCACCAGCGGCTGGAATTATAAGAGCTGGCGTAAGAGTTTCTACGGCGAGACGCCCCAGAAACAATGGCTCCGTTTTTACGCCAAACGTTTCAACGCTATAGAGGTGAACGGGACTTTCTATAGGCTGCAGGAAAAAAGCACCTTTAAAAAGTGGCGCGATGAGACGCCCGAAGGCTTTTCTTTTACCATAAAGGGTCACCGCTACGTGACCCACAACAAAAAGCTGCTCGACGCGCAAGAATCGGTGATTCGTTGTCGCGAATCGGCGTCCCCGCTCGGCAAACGTCTCGCCGCTGTGGTCTGGCAGCTACCTTCGTTTCTTAAGAAGGACGCAGACCGGCTGGAGAAGTTCTTACACGCTTTGCACCACTGGAAAACCACGCGACACGCTATCGAGTTCCGCCACAAATCCTGGTTCGACGACGAAGTCAGCGGACGCCTCAGGCGCCACGCGGTGGCCGTCTGCATGTCAGACGCACCGGACTGGCCAATGTGGGAAGATGTCACAACAGATCTCGTTTACATTCGCCTGCATGGTCACACCCGGAAATACGCATCGAGCTACAGCAATCAGTCGCTGAGGAAGTGGGCCGCACGGATCGAGTGTTGGCTGGACGAAAACCGCACCGTCCACGTGTACTTCGATAATGATGCCGAAGGCGCAGCTCCCCAAAACGCGCTTACACTTTTGCAAATGCTGGGCCGATCAGAGCGTGAAGTGGCATAACAGCTCGGACACGAGCTGTTCGCGGTTGTCCCTGCGAACTTCGATCATAGTGACACCGCGGCGCTTTTTTATCCCGTCGGTGAATGGGAATGATCGCGCAGTGATGCTTGCGAGAAGTGGTGCGGGACTATTGAGTGCTTCGTTCACCACTTCGCGAAAAATGGCCGACCGGATTTCCATCGGCCCGATTTCATCGATTACAGCAAGTTCGCGCGCACGGACGGCTTGGCGCACAGCTTCGATGCCGATCGTCTCCAGCGGAGAAAGATCGAGCCCATATTTTCCAAGACGCTGCTGTGTTTTAAATTTCACGTGCGCGAATACGCCTTCTTGACCGTCAAGCGTGACGATCTTGAATCCGACGCGCTCCCGATGCTCGCGAATTTCCTCGGTATAGAAGCCGCCCGCCGAGCACGCGAGCTCCTTCACAATTCGCCTAACCAATGTGGTCTTGCCACATCCGGGTCGGCCAGTAAGCAAAAGTTTACGGTTCACTTCACGAGAGTTTCCTCTGGCAATGCGCGCAGAACCAAGCAGTGCGACCGCCAATCCTGGATAATTTCAATTCACGTCCACAATGAGGACATTTTCCGTGTTTTTCCCGCTGCGGGAGAAGCCACGATTTTGGCATTCGCCTCGCATCTCCCCTGGCCGCGATCGCCTTTCGCAAGATGTACTGCATCGCGCGGAAGAGTTTTGTAAGAGCCTTGTCGCCAACGCGGGAGATCTCGGTCGCCGGATGCAGTCGCGCGCGGAAAAGAATTTCGTCTGCGTAAATATTACCAATCCCTGCGATTAAGTTCTGATTGAGCAAAATCGCCTTGACCGCGCCACGATATGTTTCAAAGATTTGCCGGAATCGTGAAAGACTAATGTCAAGCGCGTCCGGGCCGAGGGCGCGCTTTTTCAGGAATTCATCCACGTCTTTCAGTAATCCGATCTCGCCGAACTTGCGCTGATCCTCGAATGCGAGGCAATTCGCATTGGCGAAAACGAAAAGCACTCGGGTATGCTTCGGAGGCGCCTCCTCGCGCTTGAAATATCGTAGTGAGCCCGTCATGCCGAAATGTAACCGCAGCCAGAGCTCTCCATCAGCGCGCACAAACAAATGTTTGCCATGGCGGCGGCTGGATTCGAAGCGACGTGCTTTCAATTGACGCGCCAGGCTTCGGGTTGACACCCCTTTTAACACGTATGCGCTTTCCACATCGACACCGGTAATCCGCTGGTGTAACGATGTGGCGTCCAGGTAGCGCTTGAACGTTTCAACCTCAGGCAGTTCGGGCATGGCGTTGCTATCGGTTCTTCAATTTACTTTTCCGCCCAACGATTGCCTGCGTCGCATCATTGTTGAAGCTTAACCGACGATGTCCTGCAAGGAGATCGATGATTTTCTGCGGCTTCTAAAGCAGTCGCCATCCGGCTCCGTATTTAATCCATGGTGGGAAGTCGATGAGCAAAATGATGTCGGCCACAACGCGCCGACCATACGGCGCAACCAGTTAGGCGCGTACCTGGAAGAACGGCTGGGCAAGTCAAAGATCGCGATTATCGGAGAAGCACTCGGCTATCGCGGCGGTCACTTCAGTGGAATTCCCATGACTTCGGAACGAATGCTGCTTGGCAAAAAGAAAGAGGACATTGAGTCGGAACAAATTTTGTCCAGCATCAAGGCACGCCGAACCAGTAAACCTGAGAAATATCTGGACGGTTTTGCAGAGCCGACGGCGACCATTGTCTGGAGCGCGCTGCTGAAGCTCGGGCTAAAACCAGCCCAATTCGTGCTATGGAATGCGTTTCCCTGGCATTCATTCGATCCAAGCCGCGGCATATTGAGTAATCGAAGGCCTAACAAGTTGGAGTGCGATGCCGGCCTCTGGGCGCTCAAGACTTTCCTTGATCTTTTCCCATGTGACAAAATCGTCGCGCTTGGCAACGTCGCGGCGGAGCAATTAAAGGAACTCAGTGCCGAGAACCACCAGGTTCGCCACCCCGCCTCCGGCGGCGCCAGACTTTTTCGGCAGCAAATCGAAACCATCGTGCACGAGGCGGGAAAACAAGGCTAGCGGACCGGTCGGAAATCGGTTCCTACCACTTGTCTCTCGGCCAGACGAAGGAGAATCGTTTTGACAGCATCGGCAGCGGACGTCGTTGTTGAAACTCTGATCAAATGCGGCCCGAGCTCAGACGGTGGCTCATACGCAGCGGTCAATTTCTGAAAGTCTTCGACGCGAGCATCGGACGCTTCCGCGGTATTTTCATTTCGGGCTTTTAGTCGCTTTTTGATTTCAGCAGAATCGATCTCGAGTTCCACGAACTGATATGGCGCGTTCGCTTTCTTGCATCCGTCGTGCAAAAATTTACGGAGAGCGCCAGTGGAGAATGTGGCATCGACAATGACGCCGGGATTGTTTTTGACTGCGGCAAGTCCTTCTTCCAAAAGCTTCGTGTAAGTTTGTTGCGTCACTCGCTCTGAATAGATTTTTTCGCGCAATTCTAACGGGGTTCGTTGAGTGAGCGGAAGGCAGGCAAGTCTCTTGCGAATTTCGTCTGACGAAAAGGCCGGCCAACGCAACTCGCCGGCAAGTCGTTTGGCGATGGTGCTCTTTCCGGTGCCGACCCGACCCATCACGATAAGGACCAAAGGCTCGGACCCGGCGATGGCATAGCGCAGGGCGAGGCGAAAGTAGCGGGCTGCGTGTTTCTGATATTCCTGCCGGTTTGCGGTTTCCTTCTCTGCCGCTTGGATGCTTTCCACCTTTCCANCGATAGCACTTATAGAAATCCGTAATCCCCATCATTCCCGCGTCAGCTAACTGGCGTGCGGCGTTTCGGAGAAACAGGTTTCCGAGATCGCTTCGGTCTTCGAAATCGAAATCCATAGCCAGAAAGGCGAGATCGTTGGCGACGTCGATGAAGCGAAAGCGGTCGTTGAACTCAATACAATCGAAGATGGTAGTCGCTTCCGGTGTGAGATGAACATGGTCCAGATGCAAATCGCCGTGGCAATCAACAATCCGATGAATCCGTTTACGAAACAACTTTTGATTCAGCTTATAGAACTGGTTTGTATAATGGCGAATCGCCTCGAACACGGTGATTGAAATCGTTTTGCCTATAAAAGGCTCGACCTGTGTGAAATTTTCATCCGTGCTGATCTTTAATTTTTCGGGCGTGCCCCACTGCTCGATCTCGTCGGTCGGTGTTTCAGCCTGATAAAACCGATGCAAGGTGGAAATCACACGGTTGATTTCTTTTTCTCCAACCAAATTTTTCTTGAGTAATTCGCTCAAGAACCAGCCATGCGGCAGCTCTCTCATTTGGACCGCGTACTCAACGACATCGCCAGATGGTTTGAACGAAAACCCAGCCCCAGCCTCGTAGATTGGCACAGAGTCGAGATAAACTTCCGGACAAAGCCTCCGGTTCAATTCGATCTCGCGCCGGCAATAATAGCGACGTTTTTGCAGTGTGCTGAAATCCAAAAAGCCGAGATTCAGCGGCTTCTTCACTTTAAAGACAAATGGAGACGCAATGAAGACCCATGAGATGTGGGTTTGAATCGCGCGGACTTCCGTTGGCCTGTGCGGATACGACTCAGGCGATTCGAGAAAAGCCATCAACCCCTCACGGTGTCCATCTCGCGCTGTCATTCTGATCGAAGCGCAGCGGAGTGGAATCGGGCGAGATTACGGTTCAGTCGCGCAACGGGCTGTTTTGAGTCCGCTCGACATGACAAATTCATATGGAGCGCCTCTGCTACGACTTGGGCGGTTCAGCTTTCTTAATGAATGAAGTAAACAGATCGAGCGGGACGGGAAGAAATGTCGTGGTGTTATGTTCGCTGGAAATTTCCCGCATCGTTTGCAGGAAACGTAGTTGTAGTGCCATCGGTTCCCTGCTCATCGTCGCGGCGGCCTGCACCATTTTTTCGGCGGCTTGAAATTCGCCCTCGGCATTAACGATTTTGGCGCGTCGCTCGCGCTCGGCTTCGGCTTGTTTGGCCATCGCACGCTTCATCGTGTCGGGAAGCGCGACGTCTTTGACCTCAACTGCGGTGACCTTGATGCCCCAAGGATCAGTCTGCCTGTCGATGATTTCCTGAAGTGTCTGATTGATTTTTTCGCGGTGCGCCAGGAGCTCGTCGAGCTCTGCCTGCCCAAGCACGCTACGCAATGTGGTCTGGGCGATTAAAGAAGTGGCCTTGAGGAAATTCTCTACTTTCACCACAGCTGCCTGAGGATCGATCACGCGAAAGTAGAGCACTGCATCCACGCTTACCGGAACGTTGTCACGCGTCATCACTTCCTGGCGCGGCACATCAATAGTCACCACGCGCAAATCCATTCGTACCATCCGGTCGACGATCGGGATCAGAAAAATCAATCCTGGGCCTTTGGCGCCAAGCAATTTTCCGAGCCTAAAAATCACGCCACGCTCGTATTCGCGCAGAATTCGGATCGCCTGCGGCAAGATGATGATGGCGAGAATGATGACCGGCACCGCCCAGCCGATTAATCGCGGCAATGCTTCAATTAATTCCATGGCTTTATCTTCCTTTGATTTTCAATTTCACTGTCAACCCTTGCACCGCTGCAATCTCAGCCTGCTTGTCTTTTTCGATAGGTGTATCGCTGGTCGCATTCCAGTATTCGCCCTCGATGAAAATTCTGCCGCTGCGCGAATCAATCGGGGTCAAGGCAGTCACCGTTTTCCCGACGAGCGTTTCCGTCCCGACTTTCACCGGCAGCCGCTGCGCGCGTAAGCCTTTTCCAATGACGAAAATGAAGAAAGCCGCAGTGACCAACGTCGCCGGAATGATGTAATTGAGCGATAAACGAAAGAGGGGGTCGCTGCGATTGAAGAGCATTAGCGAGCCGATCAGAAATGCAATGATGCCGCCAACTGTTAAGACGCCGTGCGTAGTGGCGTAGACGTCAAAGATAAAGAGCAGCAACGCGAGCGCGATCAGGACGAGGCCGGTCACGTTGACCGGCAAAACGGCTGCCAGATACAGAGCAAGAACCAGCGCGATTGCTCCGACGACTCCAGGAAGAATCGCTCCCGGCATCGTCAATTCGCCAATGATTCCATAGATCGCGATCAGCATGAGAACGAACATCACTTCTGGTCGCCAGAGCTTTTGAAACACGTGTTCCGACGCCGACATCTTGATCTCAGAAACCTGCGCTCCCGCAGTCTTGAGCGTCTTCCCATCCGCCATGCGTCCGTTCAACTTTTGTAACAGGTCGGAAATATCGGAGGCAATCAGATCAATGACTTTCAATTGCAGCGCTTTTTCAGCAGTAATTGATGCACTTTCCTTCACCGCAGACTTGGCCCACTCCACGTTTCGCTGACGCTTGCCGGCGATTGTCTCCATGTAACTCACAGAAAAATTTTCCAACTTTTGTTTCATCGTGTCGTCGATCTTTTCTTCTCCGCCACCGGGAAAACCGCCTATTGACACCGGATGCGCCGCGCCAATAGTCGTGGCCGGAGCCATCGCGGCGACGCTGGCGGCGATGGTGATAAAACAACCTGCGCTGGTTGCAGTCGCGCCGGTCGGAGCCACATAAACGACGACTGGCACCGGAGAGCCAAGAAAACTTTGCACGATCTTTTGTGTGGAATCGAGCAGTCCACCGGGCGTGTTAAGTTGAATGATCAGGCACTGAGAATTCTGCGCTCGAGCTTCGTCAATGCTGCGCGAAATGTAGCTTGCCGTCGCCGGCCCAATGGCGCCGTCGATTTTAAGAAGGGAAACCTTCTCCGCTGCGAAAACCGTCGGAGCTGTTGAGAAAATGACCCAGGAGACAAGACCTCTAACCGCATTCATCACGCGACGTTTTCCGACGCGATGCGCTGAAATGCGCAAGTTATGCTCCTTTCATCGGCTGTAGCTTGACAGCCAGATCGTTCACGTTTGGCTTCACAATTTTCTCGTAATCACGATAGCTGACCTTGATTGCGTCGCTGTGCGTGCCTGCTTCGAACACGATGTAATCTTGCTCCGCCAGACTCTTATCCACATACGTTGGCAAACCATAAAGGTTGCCCAAGGGCGGCATCGCC